>JAPYOG010000240.1 GCA_028278785.1 Candidatus Poriferisocius anaerobius
GGCCTCTTGGGCCTCCTAATGCGGGTGATAGTGAAGCCAACCAACAATACGTCGCTGAGAGTCGCCACCCCACCGTAGACTGGCTTTCCTGTTTCAAAGAGGAACCAGGCCATAGCGAGGATCGCCAGTACGACTGCCAAGACCAGCGTTATGAGCAGAACAGCCGCCAGACGGTTTCCCCTGTGCTCAAGTTCAAGGTGCCGCATGACGAATGCGTGGCGCTCTTCCCTCGCCTGTGCCACTTCTCCTCGCATCCACTCGGCAGTTCCTGGAACTTGCCGTTCATATGCTGCGTACATTTCAGGTGGTGGAAGTGGCCCACGGAAGGAAGACATGGACGCTTGAAGCGACTGGGCAACAAGTTGCCCATCATCCAATTGCTCTGGGACATCGGTTGCGTCCCCGGGGACTAGTTCGCCATCGCCCAATTCTGGTGGGGCAGTCGGTGTCTCCTCATCGCTCACGGCTGCTTGGTTGGAGCGGTAGGAGCTAGTTTGGCGAGAACCATTACGAATATCGATTGGAAGCGCAACCCATCGGAGTTGAGGCCCTTGAAGATTCCTGCCCAATAGTGGCTGGCCACCCTTGAGTCGCCCCTTGGGGTTGTTGCGTCACTTCTCAGATAGCGGAGCGCGCCAGCCAAGGCGTCCTTTGTAGCTGGCATGCTCTCTGCGTTCATGAAGAGGTGGCTGTACAATGCATTGCACTCATCGGCGAAGAGCAGATAGCTGCTCATTGGGCCATCGGCATCTGTGTGCTCTCCGGCGATACCCTCCTGTGCAATGGTGTCTGGATAGCTTGGGGTGTGCGACAGGGCCGCAAGGCTCATGAGTCCCTTCTCCATCATCGTGCCTGTACGTACATGCTGCTCCCAGCTTAGCCCCGTCAGCAGGCCAGTAGGCAAAGGCAATACTTCTGGAGATGGTGCTGGGCTGTCAATTCGGTGCTTCAACTCGGCACTCCGCCCAGCTCCCAGTAGGTCTGCCAGTCGAGGGTGCGTTTGTGTTCGGCGGTGCTGGGTTCGGGTTCTCGGTTGGTGAAGGGGTCGTAGAGGTAGCGGACTTGGGTGGTGTCGTCTTCGGCGACTTCGACGAGGGCGAGGATGTGGCGGTCGGCTTTGTTGAGGGCGCAGATGATCTCAGAGCGGGTGATGGAGAAGTCGCGGGCGCCGGCGACTCGGCCCTTGACCTCGATGGTTATGATGCGGCCGTGGTGGTTTCGGGTCTCGATGTCGAAGCCCTTGTTGTTGTGGGGCATCTCGACTGGCACCCGGCCCAGGGATCGCTCGGCGGCTCGGACGGCGTCGACGGCTAGGCGGTCGGTTCGGGCGGTGTCTATGGGGTGCTCGGGTGACGGGGTGCCGGCGAGTTTGGCGAGCAGGCGCTCGGGAGCGATGAAGGCGGCGCCGACGATCCGGGGGGCCAGGGGTGAAAGCTTGCGCTGGCGCGCGAGCTCTTCTTCTCGGCGCTTGAGGCGATACTCGGCTTCTTCGGCTCGCTGTCGTGCCCTGGCTGAGTTGATGCGGGCGTTGGGCTTGCCGGCCAGCTCGTCGTCTTTGAGCCGCAGCACTCGGGCGTCCCAATGGTTGATCTCCTCGGTTAGCCGCTGGCGTACAGCCTCCAGGGTCCGGTCGACTTGGGAGTGGATTCGGGCCTCCACGTCGGCAACGTGGGTGGGGACGTTGTGCTCGATTGCGTGATTGAGCGCTGTGGTCGCGAGCGTCTCTCGAACCCAGTCTGAGGTGGCCAGCGAGGCCAGCAGTCCCAATTCCTCAGGCTCAGGGGAGCGGCAGTCCAGGTAGGGGTGCTCGCCTGCGTCGGCTGCTTCCCCGTCCTGGGTGATTTCCACATACTCGAATTGCTTGGACACCACCCGGCGCTGCCCGCCGTCCACGGCGGTGCCGTCGACGATCTCATGCT
Organism: Candidatus Poriferisocius anaerobius; assembly: GCA_028278785.1. GTDB lineage: Bacteria > Actinomycetota > Acidimicrobiia > Acidimicrobiales > Bin134 > Poriferisocius > Poriferisocius anaerobius. Next base: position 1,920 of record JAPYOG010000240.1, read on the forward strand.
CCAGGAACACCAGCACCCTGGGCACTTCGGTGGTGGAATCGGGATCGACCAAGATGCTGCCCTTTTGGAGGAGCGACCCGTGGCGCTCTAACAGGGCGCCGATGGTGGCATCAAGCAGGGGGTGGCCGGGTGACACCAGATCGGCCAGGGGCCTCCCGGGGACGGTGATCTGTTCTCGCTCGAAGCAGATGCGCTCATAGCTGGGCAGCAGTCGGCCTCTTCCGTGTCCGGTGTCCCAGTTCCGCAAGGCTTGAGGCACGCGTGATATCTGGCAGCGATCCGCCTCGCGCTTGGTGACTTTGCCGTTCAGCAGGTCGAATGCCCCAAAGAAGAATCGGCGGATGAAGCTGGGTTGCAGGCGCATGGCCTGGGCCCGCTCCATTCGCTCTCGGATGTCGGCAATCACAGCGTCGCTCAGCTCATCGGAGAGGAGCGACTGCTCTTTGACCAGTTCCCTCGTCCGATCCCCCACCGTGGCGTCCAAGACCGCGGTCATGCGGAGTTGCTGGATGGCCGGCTCCTCAGCAGTGATCGCCTCGATGAGCAGTTCTCGCAGCGATTTGTCGGAGAAGGCCTCTCCGAGCACATCGAACACCTTGCCGCCCAGGGCTTTTCGCTGTTCGTCCAGCTTCTCCAGCAATCGCTCGAACACCTGGCCCTCGCGGGTGTTCTCGGCCACGAGGTTCCACAATCGGCACACCTCGGTTTGGCCGATGCGGTGGATGCGCCCGAACCGCTGTTCGATCCGGTTGGGGTTCCACGGAAGGTCGTAGTTCACCATCAGGTGGGCGCGCTGGAGGTTGAGGCCCTCGCCGGCGGCATCGGTGGCCACCAATATCCGCACCCGGTCGTCCTGGGTGAACTGATCCTGAGCCCGGCGTCGATCCTCGCGGCGCACGCCGCCGTCGATTTTGACCAACTCGTCGGTTCGCCCTCGTAGGCGGCCAAGCTTCTCAACCAGGTAGTCGAGCGTGTCACGGTGCTCGGTGAAGATGATCAGCTTCTTGATCCGCCCGTTCTCATCAAGCATCTCGGGCGTGTTCTGCAAGAGCTTGGACAGCTCGTCCCATTTGCGGTCGTCGCCGCGCCTATAGAGCACCTGGGCGCGCTGGACGAGGCCGTCAAGCTCGCTGATCTCTGTTTTCAGCTCGGGAATGGTGCGGGCGGCGGTGGCCTCGACTTCGATCTGCTCCTCGAAGTCCTCCTGCTCGCTGGACAGCAGCTCGTCGGGATCGAATTCGTCGAAGTCAGACTGGCGGTAGCCCGCTGGAACCTGGCTCAGCATCTCTATGCCGTGGTGGCCTGTTGAAGTCGGATCGGCTCGGGCCTGTTCGGCCTCGGCCAAGCGGGCCGACAGGCGATCTCGGCGGCGCTCCAATGAGCGCAGGATGGCCCGAGGCGAAGACGCCAGGCGCCGCTGCAAGATCGTGAGGGCGAAGCCGACCACCGCTGAGCGGCGGCCCTCGCCCTCCTTCTTGAGCTGTTCGGCCCGGTTCATCCCATTTCGGACGTACTCGGTGACCTGCTCATACAGGTCGTGCTCGGCAGGGCTCAGCGTGTACTTGGCAGTGGTGGCCTCACGCTCGGGGAACAGCCGGGTGCCGTCGAAGCGGAGCAGGTCTTCTTTGATGCGGCGGCGCATCAGGTGTTTGGCCGGTTTGTCGCTGTGGGCGCCTCGGCGGTATTTGCCCGCGAACATGTCGCCGTCCAACAGCGCCATGAACAGCTGGAAGTCCTCGGGTTTGCCGTTGTGGGGCGTGGCCGACATCAACAAGAAGTGGCGGGCCACGGCCTCGAGGCGTCGGCCGAGTTTGTAGCGCTTGGTCTGCTCGACATCGTCGCCCCGGAAAGTGGCCGACATCTTGTGGGCCTCATCCACCACCACGAGATCCCAATCGGTGCGATCCAGATGGTCTTGAAGGTCGTCGTCTCGGGCCAGCATGTCGAGGCGGGCGATCAGGAGGGGTCGCTCAGCCAAGGGGTTGCCCGAACGGGTGGCCTCCACCATGGCCCGGGTCAGAAGTTCGAACTCCAGGCCGAATTTCTCGCCCAGCTCGTCTTGCCATTGCTCGGCCAGACCGCCGGGAACCACGATCAGGCACCTGTCGAGGTCGCCTCGAACGATCAGCTCCTTGATGAAGAGCCCCGCCATGATTGTCTTGCCCGCACCGGGATCATCGGCCAAAAGGAAACGGAGCGGGCGCCGGGGCAGCATCTCCTTGTAGACCGCCTCGATCTGATGGGGAAGCGGGTCGACATCGCTGGTGTAGGTGGCCAGGTAGGGATCGAACAAGTGGGCCAGGCTGATCCGCTTGGCCTCGGCCACCAGGGTGAACATCTCGGGATCGGCGTCGAACGACCACGGGCGGCCGTCGCCGCCGAGAGCAAGCTCAGCCTCCTTGGAGCGATAGACGATCTCCCGCTCCACGTTCCCGCTGTCGTCCCCATAGGTGAGGTTCACGGCGTCCGAGCCGATCCACTCGGCGTCGATAACCGTGACCACCCCTACCGGGGCAACACCCCTGACGCGGGCACCCTTGGTGAGATCCTCCAACCGGCCCATCGCCCGGCGAGCGTAGCCCCGCGCTTCCTTTGAGAGCTAGTGGTGAAGAGCCCAATCAGGCCGCTCGTTGCTCGAGCTTGCGGACGAGATCGTCGGTGGCGTCCAGCGAGGAAATCATGTCCCCACCGACGTCTGAGAGCCTCGCGAGATCGGCTCTCGGAATTTCAGCCTGGTCCTCGAAGACGATGATCGATTCGAACTGGAGTTTGTGCAGGTGAAAATAGCCAAGCATGATCGTCGTCAGCCGCGCCTTGTCGCGATTGGGCACTCCGTAGAGAAACAAGGGGATGTCGCTTCGGCCCCTTATGCAGTAGTCCACAGGATACGCCTCGGAATTCGGCACTTCAGGTTGATAGTCACGTTTGATGTTCTCTTCGGCAACCAGGCTAGACAAGCAGTCAGCTAGGTCGTCGTAGAAGGTCGGTGCACTCTATCGGTGGTCGCGACGGATCGGGCAGAATGGCCGGTCAGCAATGTCAGCGACGGACCGATGGAGGTGTTAAGTATGGCACGGCGTTTGAATGCGCGCCATCCCACCCTGGATCCGCTGGACGACCAACAGCCTCCTCGCGGGAGTCAAACGTGCATTAGCGTGAGACATCGAACCTCCTTTGCCCAGTGGGGCAGTTATCAACCACCACACTAGTACCGGAGGCTCACCCCATAGCGGAGCTACCCGCCCGAGCTGACAACCTCTATGGGCACTGCTGCTAGACCCGCGGCGCTATCTCGGCTATGCTGATATTCCCTATATAATTGCAGGAGTGTATTGGTTAAGTGTACCATAAACAGATTGTTATGTCTTGGTTACACCGACTAGTTGTATTTATAGTGTCACTTGCGGCAGCTAGAATCTCATATATACTGCTGAATGTTAGGGAAACTGATACCACATTTGAAGCTCATAATTGGTTCAGATTTGTTATAGAAACTTTCTTCTTAGTGGCTGTCCTATGGCCTATAGCACTAGTGTATATACTATTCATGGTTTCTCGCTTTACTAGCTTGCTGGGTGCAATAGTACTGCTCGTCGGACTTCCAACAATCCATGGAATCGTAGCTAGATCAGATTCGTCAACAGCTGGTCTCGGCCTCATCACTCTGCCGTATATTGTCATCTTGCCCGTGCTGCTAGTGATTCTGATTATTGAGGCAGCTATCCGGAGAAAATCGGCTAGACGGCTATCCAGCGTTCACAGCTCCAGACAGGCACTATAGGGGCTCTCCTCTATGAAGCTCTATGAAGCCGGGAACGGGGTGGGTTGGGCCCGGCGCGGCTAGCTGCGGCAGTTCTATGCACGCAATTCGGGTAGCCATTCCTCTATGAATGCGTCAACCTCCAGGGTTTCGAGGTCATATTTTAATTTGGTCGAGATATCAACTACGAAGTCATCGAGTTCTCTCAACGCATGACCTGTTTTAACCTCCCTGATCACAATCTTCTTCTGAATGATCGGGGTAGTAGTGCCGCCAAAAGTGATTATGGCAACAATCCATGCCACCAACGCTGACAAACACCTCCTGAGAGGGCCTGCGGAGACTTCCTCGATGGCAAAGACATCGCAAGCCAAGACTCCCAAGTCATACTCCTCCTCTGGCATAACAATACTAGCGGGAGGCTCGTTTCACCAGCCAGCGGAAAATGGGGTCGGTGGGGCGGGTGGGCATCATCTCGGGGTGCCATTGGACGGCGACCACCAGATCGCCCATCTCCAAACCCTCGACGGCGCCGTCGTCGGACCTTGCGGTGACGGCCAGATCGCGGCCCAGATCGGCGACCGTCTGGTGATGGAGGCTGTTTACCTCAGCAGACGGGCCGTACATCTCGCCCAGGATGGAGCCCTCGGCGAAGCTCACCTGGTGGATGGCGGTGGCGGTGGGAAGGTCGAAGCGCCCGTGTGCGGGGACATGCTGGTGCAGCGTGCCGCCCTGGTGGACGTTGACCACCTGAATGCCCCGGCAGATGCCGAGAACGGGGATGCCCGCGTCCAGCGCAGCCGACAACAGCCCTAGCTCCAGGTCGTCGCGCTCCTGTTCGGGGGCCAGCAGCTCGGGGTGGGGGTCGGCTCCGTAGCGGACCGGGTCGATGTCGGTTCCCCCGGGCAGCACGATCCCGTCGAGCCGTTCCCCGGCCGCGGCGACGTCGATATCGGTGGGCAGGTGAACGGGGATGCCCCCGGCCTCGATCACGCCGCGGGCATAGTCGGCGAAGTACAGATCGATATCCCGGTCGTCGAACACTTCGGGAAAGCCAGACACATCCGAGGCGCGCCTGCGCCGGCCGGGCAGTCCGATCAAGGGGGGTTTCACAGTCATCGAATTGTCCGCTTCCACACGCTCCTGCTCAGGACGTTAGTTTGGATCACGGCGGCGGCGTCCAATGGGGCCCATGAGCTCTTCTCCCAGCGCCACAGCGCCGGCCAAGGCGGCAACCATGAACAGCGAAGAGCCGGTGAACAGCACTTCGGGGCCCCAAGCCTCATAAACCGGCCCCGTGACCACCGCCGCGCTCCCAGCCACTGCCAACCCCATTCCACCGTAGAGCCCCTGGGCGGCCGCTGCCTGCTCAGCGGGCGCCGACAAGGCCACCGCAAGCTGCCCGGCGGGCATGGTGAAGGCGTCGAACACGGCGTGACCGATTGACACTGCTATGAGAACCCACACATACTCCACATAGCCGTACACGAACATGCAGGCCACTGCGCCCATGAGCGTTACCGACATCACCCGGATCGGACCCCGCCGCTGCGCGTACCTGCCGCCAAACGGCGCCAGGGGCACCATCGGCGCAGCAAAAAGGCTGATCGACAGGCTCACGAGAAACGTGCTGGCCCCCAAATCATCCAGCAGCAGCGCCCAAGAGGCCTCGAACACGCCGACGGTGGTGAAAAAAGCAATGCCGGCCAGGATCCCCGCCACCATCGGCCTTGATCTCAGCATTCGCCTCACGGGAACCTTGACGTGGTCGGCACCGACGGATGACATGTCAATCCTCAATACCCATACGTAGACCAGGCCATAGAGCGCGGCCAAGAACAGGAAGGGAGCGCTCAGGCTGATGAAGTGGGCGAATGCCGCCGCCACCAGCGGACCGAGCACGAAACCGCTGACATCGAACGCCCCCATCGCGCCGAGGTTGCTGCCCATGTTCGGCGGATCCCGGGTGATGAGGATGCGGCGGAAGGCCGGGGCAACCATCCCGATGCCGGCGCCCTGCAAGAAGCGGGCCAAGATGAATTGCCAGGACTGATCGGCTAGCGCCATGCCCAGCATTCCCAGCATGGCCGCGATGATCCCTGTGTGGACCAGCAGCCGGACGTGACCCTTGTCGGCGAAGCGGGCCAGCGTTACCTGGGCGATGACCCCGGCGTACAACCCCATTCCAGCGATCAGCCCGATTTCGGTGCCGCTTAACCCGAATTGGTGTTTGATCTCGGCCAGCAGGGTGAACACCGAGCCATAGCCCAAAGACAGCGCGCCGGTGACCGCGAAATAGGGCATGAACTGGCGCGCCGAACCCAAGGTGGTGATCCCAGCCATCGAGGAACCCTGCTCCCCGAGCTCCGTGGCCTTGCTAGCGCTCTTCGCGGTGATAGGCGATGCCCAGAGCGGCGGGGGCCACCGACGGGCGGTGGCGATACCGCCAGCTTATGATCACCAGCACCACCACGGTGAGAACGAAGGGGAGAATGCCCAGAAGCGCCGGCGAGATGCTGTTCACGTTCAACCCCAGAATCTGGATGTCGAACGACTGCAAGCGGGGTTGCAGCGCCAGCGTGAAGCCGAACAGCAGCGCACCCAGGGCCAGCCGGCCCGGTCGCCACGCCCCGAAGATGACCAGCGCCACTGCGATCCAGCCCCGGCCCGCCACCAT
>JAPYOG010000241.1 GCA_028278785.1 Candidatus Poriferisocius anaerobius
GCTGGGTGGCCTCTGGCATGGGAGTGTTGGGCGCTGGCTGCTCGCCGTGGCGGATAGCGATCATTTTGACCACAGTCGCCACCGGGATCCGCAGGCCCCGAATACACGGTACTCCCCCCATCTGCTTGGGATTCACGGTGATCCAGTTCACGGTACCAGCGCACCCATCAAACGAGTGCTCCGGCCCTTTTTGCGGCGGCTCGCATTTGCTGGGCGGTGACTTCGGCGGCGCTGGCGAGTCCGGCTGTTGTGGCGGCGACGAGCACGCCGCCTGCTTCCAGTTCAAGGTGCTCGAGGGTCGCGGGGTCAATGTCGCCGTTGACCGAGATGGTTGCGGTGGGGCGGCTGGGAGGGGCTGGATCGCCCGGTCGTGAGTGGCGACGACCAGCGTCGCATCAGTCTGACCGGCGACGCTGCACAGCAGGACGGTCGAGGTCACCAGCCTTCAAATGAATCAAGCAGGTCGTCGAGCAGCAGTTCCTTGAAGTCGTCGGATACCAAGAAGCGGCCCACGTCTCGACCCAGCTCTCGTGGCCCCTCGGGGACCACAGGAACAAGTTCTGAGTTGAACAGCACATCGATACGGCCGAACTCCGACACCGCTCCGCCCCACCACGGCGGTCACCTCGTCCACCAAGCAGACATCGCAGTGCTGGTACACCGCCTGGGCCCCGCCCTCGGCCAACCCGGCCACCAACTTCTCGCCCGACTCGTCGGCGAGGTCCACCCCCACCACCGCAGCGCCCTGTCCGGCCAGCCGGCGCATTGCATCAATGGACGGCGTAATCACCGAGTGGCTGGGTCAGAGTCCGAGCAGGTCGGCGATCAGCTCGCGAATCTGTTGAAGCGCAACGGACCCGACGTTCGTTCCAGTCGTCTCGACGACGCGGTCGACGCTTATGGTCGTCGGCAGGTGGGCCTGGGCGACACCGAATCCCATGATGTCAACCTCGCTCAACCATCCCCGCTTCGTGGCCGTGCAGGGTACGACCACGATCGTGTGTTGCCGGAACTCAAGCACATCATCGGAGGTGACGACGATCGCCGGTCGGACCAACCCCGGCTCGCCCCGCGCCGGCGTCCCAAAATCGCAACGAACGATGTCACCCGCTTGCATCAGCAACATCGCTTGCCGACGCATCGAGCACGACCTTGTCTTCAGCGTCGAGGGGGACACCTGCAAGCTGTGCCCCGATAATGCGACGGCGCTCCCGGCGGATCATCCTCTCGAGTTGAGTATCGAACGTGAGCCCCTCACGATCGGCAAGCTGACGCAAGGCATCCCGAGTCCGCAATGAGACCTTGATGGTAGTCGAATCAGGCATACCATGGAGTATACCCTCGCAGGCTCGTTCACATGGGTTGGAGGTTGTGCGGGGTAATCAGGCCGGGGTGATGGCCCAGGTGGTGCCGTTGTGGTGGAGGCCGGAGCTGGTGAGGCGCTGGAGGTTGGCGGCGGCGCGCAGTTTGAGCCAGTGCCTGTTTTGCGGGTGCTGCGGTAGGGGCGTCTTCGGTTGTCGCGGGCCAGCCAGGCGATGGTCCGCTCGGCCATGGGCGTGAGGCACTCACCGGCGCAGCAGAAGCGCTTGGCGACGAAGACCAATGGGCGCGGCGTTGATGTCGGGTCCGAGAACATCCAGGGAATGGACGAGTTGGTAGACAAGGCGGGTGAATCGCTGTCGTGCGAGTTGTCGGCATGGCTCGCTGATGCCGAGGGGGCGCACCGGCACCACCGATGTGATAGACGCCGTAGTAGCGGTTGTTGCGCACAGTACCTTGAGATACGGCGAAGCATCAGTCCTGACCTCAGATCCTGAAGACATCAGCGCACTGCTCGCGGTCTTGGGCTCTGCGGCGAGGGTCGTGCCAGTCTGACGCAAGGGCGGGTGACCTGGCAGCGTTGCAGAGAGAGAGAGAGAGAGAGAGAGAGAGACGAGCCGTCCACAAAACCAACCCGTTGCTCAGCGCCCAATACCGCAGAGCGAAGAACAAGTGAGACAGGGCAACGTGATGGTTCACACCACGCTTCAACCGCTAAACGCCAACTACCGCAGGACGGGACGTCGTCCAGAAGCGATGACGTAGCGGTACACGCGACAGGACAAGCAATGCGCGACGACTACAGCAAGCAGGACACTGGCGAATTCGAACCTTTCCCTGTGCTGCAATCCAAAGGGGCAGACGGCCAGCAGCGGATCGAGGCGGTTGCCGATGCGCTCGGCTGGGACGCCGCTCGCTTGGCCGAGCTCGGCGGCCTGCTCGCCCAAGAACCGCCCGTGAGAGGACTCGCTTACGGGCAGTACGGCGACGGAACCAACGAGTAAGCCCTCAGAGGCAGTTCCGCTGCCTTCCGCTTCGGCATCCTGAAAGCCCAGCCCCCAAGGAGCTGATCTGCGAATCACTCCGAGTTTGGTGGGGAGTTCCAGAGCGGGGTTGTCCAGATCGTCCGGCAGCGTTCATTCGGTTGCTTTGGGGTGGCCGATATGTACGGCGGTGACCCACACGGTTCTGGCCTCGTCGTCAGGGCAGTACCAGATGCGACCGCCCCCGGTGACCTCGTGCTGCCACTGTTGCAGCGTCTTGCCCTCCACTTGTTTGGCCCCGAGACCTTTTTCAGTCTTGCCTGTCGCGGGCTGCGCCGCCGCGGGTCGCTGGTGATGTTGTTCCAAGCCCTCCTGGTGTTGGCCGACGCCGCGTTGGCCAGTTCGTCCCACTCTCGGGCGGCCTGGTTGTTGGCGAACCGGATGTCCCATCCGCCCTTTTCCGGGGGCGGGGCCACCCGGTCCTTGCGCTTGGGCATCGGCGCTCAGACGGCCGGTATGGGAACGGGCTCTCCTGATACTGATGCGATGGGCTCGGCCAGCCGGCGACACAGGTCGGGGTCGGCCTGGACCGCTGCGGTGGCCTTCCAATCCCACAGCGCATAGGCGATCTGCGCGCGGCGCTGCGCGCCCGTGCGCGCGCACAGCGCCTCGGCCACGTCTTTGAGCATGGCGTCCATATCGTCCTCGTCGAGGTGGACCAGCCAGCGCAGCCCGTCCATCGACTCGATGAACTTCTCGGTCTCCAAGCGGAACGCCGATGCTTCTGTCCGAGAGCGCTTTGTGCACACAGCCAACCTCCTCGACCGGTTCTCTCTGCAATTCACCCTACCGGCCCCCACAGAAATTGTCAGCCAGCACGACACCAACCGGCCCGCCCGCGCCGCCGAACAATGGCCCCAAAACCCCCACCTGACTAGCCGTGCGACTGGCGCACATCCATGGGCGAAGCATAGGAACGTCGGCACACGGGTCCGGCGCTTCTCGACGAGAATGTCACGTCCCCCGGCTACCGCGGCGCGGTGCTCAAGGGTCTTCCTGCGGGCGTCGGCCAGGCTCACCTCGGGTCAACTGGCAACAGCCGAAAACACCCAGAAGCACCCCGTACGGGATTCGAACCCGTGTTACCAGATTGAGAATCTGGCGTCCTAGGCCTCTAGACGAACGGGGCAGGAACGCCGAAGTTTATCGGGTGCTCTCGGGTTGCGGCGACCTGAATAGCCGGCATCCCCCGGCAAGGCCGGCTACCGGAGATCGCGCCACGCCCAGCTGGCATCCGGCAACAGCAGCTCAGGGTCGCCGGTCCACAGGGTCGCCCCGTGGCTGACGGCGGTGGCGGCGGCAAACGCATCGGCATAGGCCATGGGATGATCGGCCTTGATACGGGCCGCCCCCAAGATCCGATCCGAGTTGGGCAGGTCGGCAAGCACAACGCCTTCGATGTCGCGAATAGCAGCCAGAGCGTCTTTTTCTCCGGTTCGCCGACGAGTGATGTAGAAGACCTCACCCAGGTTGATCCAGCTGACCAGCGGTTTCTGCGCTTCAAGCAGCCCAGCGACCGCTGACGCGGCTGGCTCTTGGCCTTCCAGAAATCTCAGAATGGCCCATGAATCCAGAGCAACCTTCAATAGCGGGCCTCACGCTGCCGCTCGGCGCGGTGCTCTGCTTCAAGATCTTCGCTCAGCCCCAAACCGCGAAACCGGCCCTTTAGGGTCCCCGGATCGCGAACAACCCGCAATCCAACATGGTCCTCGCAATCCCAGAAGCTCACCTCGTCACCGGGCTTGATGTCGAACTGATCGCGCAGCTCTTTGGGAATGACAACCTGCCCTTTCGCCCCAACTGTATAAGTCATACCGACAAGTATAACTTACGAGTGCCGCTTGACTTCCTGTGGTTGACCTCAGTGACCGCCCCGGTCCATCAGACCCCAACCCCAACGGCAGAGCCGATCCCGAAGGTGATGGAGGCGGCGGCGGCGGCAATGGCAAGCTGGCGGAGCGAACCCCGCAGGATCGACCGGCTGGTGGCCAGCGCCAGCGCACTCCCGACCAGCACCGCGCCCACCGCGCCGAGGAGAACCGATGACACCATGGCAGCGTTGCCCCCGCCGAAGAACCACGGCAGAAGCGGCAGCACTGCGCCGAGGGCGAAGGAGAAGAACGAGGTTGTAGCCGCGAACACCGGATTGCCCAGCTCGTTGGGATCGATGCCCATCTCCTCCCGGGCATGCACTTCGAGGGCCTTCTCGGGGTCGTCCATGATGTTGGCGGCGATCTCCAGAGCCGTGTCCGGATCCACGCCCCTCGACTCGTAGATCTCGGCCAGCTCCTGCACCTCGTGCTCGGGGTTGCGGACGTGCTCCCGCCGCTCCATCTCCAACTCCCGCTCCAACAGCTCCCTCTGGGCCTGCATGGAGATGTACTCCCCCGCGGCCATGGAAACCGCCCCGGCGATGAGGCCCGCGATCCCGGCGATCCGCACCAGCTCCTGGCCTGAATTGGCCCCTGCCACCCCCAGAATCAGGGCCACGTTGGACACCAAGCCGTCGCTCACGCCGAACACCGCGGCCCGGTAACCGCCCCGGGCCACATTGCGGTGGTGTCCCTCGCCGAGATGCCCCGAGCCAGAGGGCTTTCTTGCGAACACCGTCTCAACCTACCGTTTGAATGGGACCATCGGCGGTGTATGGTAGAAAAATCAATTCAGTTCTACCATAAGAGAATTTCAATAAGTCTCAATATCAAGAACGAAGAGACGTGCCGACTGGCCAGTGAATTGGCCGGCATCACTGGCGAGGCGATGACTGGGGCAATCACCGTGGCCCTGCAAGAGCGCCTCGAACGCGCGTTGCGCAGCCGCAGCGTTGAAGCCCGCATGCAAGCGATTGAGGCTATTGCCCACCGCTGTTCCAAACTTCTTCGTGACGGTCCATCAGCAGTGGAGCACGGCGACTACTTGTACGACGAACACGGGGCGCCAAAGTGATCGTGGACACGTCGGCCGTGCTGGCCATCCTCCTCAAAGAGCCCGATGACGTGTACTACAAGAGAGCGATTGCGCAAGCCGAGCACTGCCTCATGTCGGCTGCGAAGTAGCCCAACACGCAGCCGAGCTCAGGCCCCGCCGCGGGGGGCCAGCACCACCTGCTCTTCATCGCCGGCTCTCACCACCCAATTACCGCCCCGGAGGCACAGCTCGGCACCGGGCGCGCTCAGGTCGTCGCCCGCTCTGACCCAGCTCACCGCCTGGCTCATGGACACCTCGACCAGCCCGGCCCGACCGGCGGCCATGGCCTCGGCCGCAGCACGGCATGCCACCAGCCCGGCCACCGGATCGGCGGCAGCGTCGCCGACGAACCACGGCAGCCCTCCCGCGGGGTCTTCCAACCACAGGCCCCCGCTGACCGCGGCGTCGTCGCCGAAGGCCGCACGGTTGTCGCCGTGGCCGGTGATCGACACCCACACCAGCCCGGCGCTCTCAGCCATCTCCATCCGGTCGATGCCCCAGTTGGCCCACGCCCGGGGCCGCAGGCCGTCCACCACTGCCGCCGAGTCCCGGCACAGACCCAGAAAACGGCGCCGACCCTCCTCGGACCCCATGTCGACAACCGTCTCCTGCTTGCCGCGGTTCAACCGCTCATAGAAAACGGGCGAGCCGTACCGGGCCCCGTCGGGGCGGTTTGGCGCCTCCACCTTGACCACCTCGAATCCGAATCCCCCCAGCAGCGACGCGCACAGGGGCCCGGCCCACAGCGAGCTCACATCCAGCACCAAGTTGCGCCCCGGTCCGGCAGGCCCGGCGTCGGTGAACCGGACCGGCGCCCCCGGCGGCGCGGGTCGCACCGCCTCCCCCACCGCCAGGCCCAGCCATTCGGCCCGCTCCAGCAGTTCGCGCACCGGCTTGTCCCGCACCCCCGCAGCCATCGCCGACCACACGTCGCTCCCGGCCAGATCGCCTGCCTCCAGCCACGCGGGAACCGCCTCGGCGTCGGC
>JAPYOG010000242.1 GCA_028278785.1 Candidatus Poriferisocius anaerobius
CGCAGGCCCTGCTGTCGGCGGTACCCGTCCCCGATCCTCCCCGTGAGCGCCGGCGGCGGCGAATAGTGCTCGAGGGCGATGTGCCCAATCCCGCCGACCCTCCGTCGGGCTGCCGATTCCGCACCCGGTGCTGGAAGGCGCAGTCGATCTGCGCGGATTACGATCCCGAGTTGCTGGACTTGGGGGTCGGACACCCTGTTGCCTGCCACTTCCCCACCCCAGACGACCTAACGGGGTCAGAGCACCGGTAGGGTTGCGGCCAGTGTCCGACATCGTCGTCTCCGCCCGAGGGGTACACAAGAGCTATGGCTCGAACCACGTTCTCCAAGGGCTGGACTGCGACGTGGGGCGGGGCATAACCGGCCTGCTGGGATCCAACGGCGCGGGCAAGAGCACCTTCATGGGGCTGGTGCTGGGACTGCGCCCCCGCCAGGGCGGCACGCTCAAGGTGTTGGGGGTGGATCCCGACCAGAGCGGGCCCGAGCTGCGGGCCCGGCTGGGCTACGCCCCCGAGCACCATGACCTGCCCGGCGACGTGCAGGCCGCCGACCTGGTGCGCCACATCGCCCAGCTCCACGGCCTGCCCCGACGGGCCGCCACCGAGCGGGCCAGCGACGCGCTGTGGCAGGTCGGCTTGGGCGAGGAGCGGTTCCGACCCATCGGCACCATGTCCACCGGACAGCGCCAGCGGGTGAAGATGGCCCAAGCCCTGGCCCACGATCCCGACCTCCTGCTGCTCGACGAGCCCACCGACGGCCTCGACCCGGTGCAGCGCGACGACATGCTGGCCCTCATCCGCCGGGTGGGCCGCGAATTCGGCATCGACATCCTGCTGTCGTCGCACTTGCTGGAGGAAGTAGAGCGGGTATGCGATTCGGTGGTCATTCTCGCCAACGGCGTGGTAGGCCACAGCGGGCCCCTGCACCAGGGGGATTCCGCGGCATCGGGGATAAAGGTGGAGCTGGACTCCGATCCCCGGGCTCTGGTCGCAGCGCTCGTCGCGCACGGCGCAACAGCAGCCACCGACGGGCACATCCTCACCGTGACCGGACACGACGCGCTGCCCGATCTGGTTCGAGACTTGGTGGCCGACCTGGGGCTGGGCCTGCGCCGGCTGGAGCCCCGCCGCACCACTCTCGAAGACGTGTTCATCGAGGCATCCCAATGACCGAGGCCCGTACTGTCTGCGAAGCCGCCTTGGCCAGGGGATCCCCATGACCGAGGCAAGGATCCACGACCGGGGCTATCTGGCCTATGACGGGCCCCGCCATGGTCCGGGCCGCGCCATGGTGGTGTTGGGTTGCCACACCGCTCAGCGGGTGCTCGGCCTCAAGCGGTCCAACTGGCAGAAGGTCATGCCCGCCATCACCCTGCTGATCTCGTTCGTTCCCGCCATCGTGTTCATCGGCCTCGCCGCGCTGCTGCCCGACAGCTCCGACCTCGACCTGGGCGAGCCAACCGAGTACTACGGGCTCATTGTCTGGATGGTGTTCTTGTTCACGTCCTTCGTCACCCCCGAGGCCATCTGCACCGACCGCCGCAGCGGGCTGCTGGGGCTCTACCTGGCGTCGCCACTGGACCGGGACGCCTACCTGGCAGCCAAGTTCGCGGCCATCGTGGTCGTGCTGGGCATCATGACCATCGGTCCGACGCTGCTCGTGCTGATCGCTTTCACCTTGGAGGGCAGCGGCCCTGACGGAGCAATCGACTGGTTGGTCGAGTTCGGCCGCGTGCTGGCCTCGGGCTTGGCCATGGCTGCTTTCTGGGGTGCGCTGTCGCTGGCTGTGTCCAGCCTCACAACCCGTCGCGCTCTGGCCAGCGTGGCCATCTTCGTGAGCCTGCTGGTATCGGCTGCGGTTGGCGATGGGCTCGCCCAAGTCGCTGAGGCGGGCGACTCGTTCGGCTTGTTGAACATGATCGCCCTGCCCCTCGAAGCCGTGTACCGCATATACGGAGAGTCCAACGAAAACGGACCTCCCATAGCCGAAGTGGGGACTCTGCCGATTCTCTCCACCCTCATCGGCCTTATCGCCGTGTTCTTGTGGTTTGCCCGCTGGCGCTATCAGCGGATCGAGGTCAACGGATGAGCCAAGCCCAAACCCAAGCCGCGCCTCCGCCCATGGTCCAGTGCTCAGGAGCGTCCAAGTGGTTCGGCGACTTGGTAGCCGTATCAGACGTGAGCTTCAGCATCGGCGCCGGGGTCACCGCACTGCTGGGGCCCAACGGCGCGGGCAAGTCCACCCTGCTGCGGATGATGTGCGGTTTGGCCCGACCCTCCAACGGGTCGGTGACCGTGCTGGGCAACAACCCCCGCGCGGATGTGGCCGTTCTGGGCCGCATCGGCATGGCCCCCCAGCAGGAGTCGCTGCTCGACTACCTGAGCGGCCGGGAATTCGTGGAGTTGGCCGCCCAATTGCACCGCGTCGACAACCCGGTCGAGGCAGCTCGCCGGGCCATCCAAACCGTGGAGCTCGATCCCGACGACCCACGGCGACTGTCCACCTACTCCAAGGGCATGCGACAGCGAATCAAACTGGCCCAGGCCATCGTCCACGATCCCCTGGTGATCGCCTTGGACGAACCCCTCACCGGGCTCGACCCACGGCAGCGGCGGGAGATGATCCAGCTCTTCCACCGGCTCGGGGCCGAGGGCAAGTGCGTGATCGTGTCCAGCCACGTGCTCGACGAGGTGGAGCGGTTCGGCCCCGTGACCAAGATGCCTCGCTTTTGGAGGTGCGCCCGCTCGACGACGATCTGGAGAGCGTCTTCCGATACCTGGTGGGCCGATGACAGCGCATCTGGAGGCACGGTGAACCCCCACATCTACCGGGTCGTGGTCCGCAGCCAAATCAGCACCGGCCGGTTGCTGGCGCTGGCCGGGCTGAGCGGTGTGGCCATCCTTCTTGCTTTCATTGCCCGAGCCGCCGACGACCCGGTGGAGTTCGCCACCCGGAGCATGGGCACATTCGGGACGAACATCTTCGCCCCGTTCATCGCCCTGGCTCTGGGCTCAGCCGCTCTGGGCAATCTAGTGGAAGACCGCACCCTGGTATATGTGTGGCTGCGCCCCGTTCCCCGCCACGCCGTCGCCACCGCAGCCTTCGCTGCGGTGCTCAGCGTTGTGGGCCCCATCGTGGTGGCGGTGATGACCGTGGCCGCGGCCATCACCGGAGTGGACGGCTTGCCGGCAGCCACCGCAGCGGCCACCGCACTGGCGGTGTTCGCCTATTCCGGGCTGTTCCTGGCGCTCGGACTGCGGTTCAAGCGATCCCTGCTGATCGGCCTGGGCTACATCGCCATCTGGGAGCTGCTGATGTCCCGGCTGGGCGACTGGTTCGCCCGCCTGTCGGTGCGGAGCTACCCCATGAGCATCCTGTCCGACGCCACCGGCGTGGACATGCGCCTGGCCGACCGCTCCACGCTGGCCTCCTACATCGTCCCGCTGGCCATCGGCCTCGCCGGACTCGCCTACACCTCCTGGCGCCTCACCCGCACCGAGATCGACTAGGGCCTACCCGTCCGGCGGCGGCGTAAGATCTCCCCATGCTTGACATGATGGTTGCCCCCACCGCCCAGCACATCGGAGAGGACGACCTCCCCTGGGCCTACGGCGAAGACGGCATCGGGCTCAAGGTGCTCCAGATCAAAGAGAGCGAGGGGTTGTGGGTAATCAAGAACCACTTCCCACCGGGCTACTCGGTGCAGACCCACAAGCACACCGGCCAAGTGTTCGCCTACACCAGCGCCGGAGCCTGGGGCTACAAGGAGAGCGACTTTCTGAACCGCGCCGGGTCGTTTCTTTATGAGCCGGCCGGCTCCATCCACACTCTCTATACCCCCGACGACAACACCGAGACCACCGAGGTGTTCTTCGCCATCTGGGGCGCCAACCTGAACATGGACGCCGATGGCAACATCGAGAGCATCACCGACGGCCAGACCGTGCTGATGGGCTACTACTTCATGCTGGAAGAACAGGGCACGCCCCGCCCCGACAACATCCTGCT
>JAPYOG010000243.1 GCA_028278785.1 Candidatus Poriferisocius anaerobius
GCCATGAACAGCCCTGCCGATCTGCGTGCCTCCCCGTCCTTTGCGCCTCGGGGTTTGCCGATCGTCGTCGTGGTCGTCGGGGATGTCCTTGGGATCGGGTCTTGCTGAATCCAGGGTAGCGCCGGCCTCGATTTGCCCGATTGCCGAGCCGCTTATCGCCAGCGGCCTTTGGGCGTCGGCCAACGCGGATTCTCGTTCGGCCTTCCAGCCGGTGTACGACATCGATGGGGAGACGACAGCCTTTTCTGCGGGCAGGGTGTCTGGCTGCCAGTCGACTTCGGGAAGGTCGGCAGCATGTTCAGCCACCATGTCGGCCATTGTATGTTTGGCGGTGCTGTTCTCGGGGCGCTCCACGCGATGGGCCGACACCACTAAGTGGTCCTTGGCCCGGGTGAGGGCCACATACAGCAGGCGCACCCGCTCGGCCTCCTCCATTTGCTCTTCACGAGCTCGGTGTTCGGCGAAAGTCTTGGTCAACAGAGAATTGGTGAAGCGAACTCCGAAGCCGCCCGAGGCGGGCCACACCAGGTTGGCGGTCATGGGTCGCGACCGGGCGTAGGTGCCCGACAGGATCACGATAGGGAACTCCCGGCCCTTGGCGGCGTGGACGGTGGTGATTCGAACCGCGTTGTCGTCGGTCTCCTCGATGAGCACACTGGGATTCAGCCACCGCACTCGGTTGTGGAGATCGGCTAGCCAGCCCATCGCTTCCGCCACCGGATGATCGGCGGGCAATGACGGGGGCAGTTGCGCCAAGAAGTTCCATCGGCCGCCGTGCAGTACCCGGAAGGTGAAGAGGTCGTCGTCACCGCAGCCAAAGGCTGGGGAGCGCAGCGCATTGAGCAGCGCCACCTCATCGGTGGGATCGGCCGCAGTCCTGACAACGGCCATCACATCCCGAATGGCCCGGCTGGCCCAGATCAGCGAGCCAGCCTCGATCCGGTAGGGGATGCCGTGGCGATCCAGGGCCGGCTCGAGCTGGGACATCGACGTGCGGGTGGGCAGCAATATGCAGATGTCCTCCAGCCGAGCTGCCCGCCAGCGATCTTGGCCGTCCTTGTCCTGCCCTTCGCCTACCGACCAACCTTGGCCGATGGCGGCCACGATGGCCTTGGCGACATCTTCGGCCTCAGCATCGCGCAGCTCGCCGGTGCGTGTTCCTCGGGGATGCTCTGTGTTCAATACGACCACCGGAGCTCCCGTCGGCGGTTCGCTGCGGACGGGGTCGAGCCGCTGATAGAGGGGCTGGACGTGTTGCTCGCCATCGTCGGGCGGCGCCATGAAACCGTCGAACAGTTCGTTGATCCAAGCGATGATGGGTTTGACCGTGCGGAAGTTCCGGGTGAGCGTCTTGCGGGCGACGGTCGGCCCGTTTCCGGCTTCGGCGAACACTGCGATGTCAGCTCGGCGGAACCGGTAGATCGACTGCTTGGGGTCGCCAACGTAGAACAGCCGTCCGGGCTGGTCTTGGAGGCTGGGCCAGTCCTCGGCGTCCTCAGGTGGGCTGGCAATGAGCTTGGCCAGGTCGATCTGAATTGGGTCGGTGTCCTGAAACTCGTCGAGCAGCAGCCGCTGATAGCGCTCTGCCAGGGCGGCTCGCACTCCTGCGCCGTGTCGGGGGTGTCGCAAAAGGTCTCGGGCCAGCACCAATAGGTCGTGGAACTCCAGCACTCCCCCTTGTCGCCGGTCTTCGGCGGCTTCCAGGGTGAGGGCCCCCAATACCAGGGCAAGCCGCTCGAGGACCGCATCAACGATGTCCTGCTTGGCTCGGGTGATGGCATCGCCCAGGTCGCGGAGCTGCTCGGCCACTTCCGATAGCGAGGGGCGAGGGTCGTCCTCGTCGGGCCAGTTGGCTTTTCGGCCTGCTTTGGCAAACCTCAAGCCCGGCTGCACCAGCAAGGTCAAGATCTGCTCGTTGCTGCCCTTGGCTCGGCGGAGCAGTTCGGCTCGCTCGCCGACCGCTTCGAGCCGGGGCAGCATCTTGTCGGCAGGGTCGAGGCAAAACTCGGCCAAGCGGGCCACCGCTTGGAGCCGGTCGGCGAAATCACTGAGGTCGGGCAGCTCGACTGGTCCGGTGGGAGGGGGGAGCGCTCCCATGCGTTCGGCTACCAGATCCCAGTTGTTGTCAAGCTCTTGGGCCAGATCATGCAGATGGGTGATGGAGATTCCCAGAATTCGGGCCAACACCAGGGGGTGTTGGTGCTCGGGGCTGTGCAGCAGTCGCGCCCGCGACTCCTCCCAGCGATCCTCAAACGTGTCAAAGGGGCTCACCTCCAGCCGGGGCGGCAGACCGGCTTCGATGGCGTGTTGGGAGAGGATGCGGAGCGCGAATCCGTGGAGGGTGGTGATGGCCGCACCGTCGAGCTGGTCGAGGGCTTCGGGGTGGTTGCCGGTGCGGGAGAGCCGCTGGCGAAGGCGGTTCTTCAGCTCTTCGGCGGCCTTCTCGGTAAAGGTGATTGCCGCGATGTTCTCCATGGCGATGCCGTGGTCGAGCAGGGCCAGCACCCGCTCAACCAACGCGGTGGTCTTGCCCGATCCGGCACCGGCTTCCACAAACAGGGTCGAGCCCAAATCGGCGGTGATGGTTTTCCGGTCAGCTTCGTCTTGGGCGGAGCGGGTGGGCTCAGGCGCGGCCATTGTCAATCCGCCTCGCCGTGGGGATCATCCTCAGGGGGTTCGGCCAAGGTGCGGTAACCGGCCAGCTCATCCTGATGCAGCATGCGCTCCCATTTCCGGCGCCGGTCCTCAGTGCCGAGGCGGTCGGCGTTGCAGTAGTCGCAGTATTGGCTGAACGCGCCATCGGTTTGGCCGGGTTGAGGCCGGTCGCAGAACACGCCGGCCCCGATTCCCTCAGTGATGGTGCCCAGAGCGTCTCGAAAGCGGCTGAGCGCGGTCTCGTCGAGGGTGTAGCCGCAGGTCTTGAACTCTTGCTCGCCGGTAACGAACCAGTACTGCCCTCGCACCGGGACATCGGAGTTGGCCAGGCCAGCCCGAGCCGCCAGTCCGTACACCGGAAGCTGGAGCCGGGTGCCCCGCTGGACCGGATCCCAATTATTGCTGCCTTCGTCCAAGTCTTTGTAAGGATCGGATTTGCCGGTCTTGTAGTCGGTTACCAGCAGACCGCCCTTGCCCTGGTCAACCCGGTCGATTTGTCCTCGGAACCGCACCGCCTGGCCATTGGGCATGTCAACTTCGATTGCCTCGTAGTCGCCGGCCTTGTTGTCGCCCATCCCGAAGGCCAACTCGCTGGCCACGGGGGCGACACGGCGTTGTCGGCGCAGTTCATCGTCCTCTCGCAAGAATCGGTCCAGGTCGGCCATGATCCGGCTGCGGTCGTGGTGCCAGTAAACCGGTGTGCCGGTCAATCCCCTGGCCTCGGCCTCGGCACACTTCTGCTCTCCGATCTCCAGCAGCCGACGGTGCTGCTCTTCGGTCCAGGGTTGGCCGGGAGGAGGCACCAGGCCGCGGCCCAGTTGATCATTCATGAACTCGTCCAGCACCTCGTGAACCAGCGAGCCCTTTTCCAATGCGGAGATGGCCACCAACTCCTCGGGCTGCTCCGCGGGTTGCACTCCCAAGACGTGTTTGAAGAGGTAGCGCATCGGGCAGTCGGCCCACGCTTCCAGGCTGGTAGGCGACATCACGCTCCCGGTCAGCTCGGAGAGGTTGAGAGCGCTCAAGTTGCCGTCGAAGCGGGTGAACCGGTCTGAGGCTCGTGCGGAAGCCAGCTCGACCCCTCGGGCCAGCACCCGGTCGTCGCGAAGCTGGTGATTGTCGGAGTCGCTGGCACCTGCCAGCATCCGCAACTGGAATTCCTGCTCAGTGGCGGGGAAATCGGCAGCCACCACCCGTCCTGAGAATGAGGGTACGTGCTCGAGCCAATCGCAAGACTCGTCACCGGACAGGCGTTCCAGATCGGCGCTCTCCACCCGGCGGCCGGCCAGGGCGGTGGCGGTGTCGAGCAGCCAGCGCGACGGGTGCTGCTCGGAAGCCCGCCGAGCGTCGCCTCGGGCGTAAACCAGCGTGGTCGAACGGGCAGAGGCCAGTGCGGCAAGAAAGCTGCGGTGCTGATCGTGGTGCTGGTCGGCCAGCAAACACAGGTCGTCTCCGGCCGCTTTGCGCTCCCGGTCGGGCAGGAGCGGATCGTCGGAAGGGCTGTGGGGGAAGGTCCCCTCAGCCATGCCGATGATGATAAGCCGGTCGAGCTCCATGCCCAGCGGGTCGCCAACCTGACCCACGAACACTCCCTTGCCCACTACTCCCGCCCTGGCTGCGGGGGCACCCAACGACGAAACCAGGGTGGGCAAGAACGCACCTGTTCGAGGACGGCCCTCGATGTCGTCAAGGCATCCCAGCCGGTCGATGACTTCCCGGATGGCCTTGGCCGCCTGTTGCTCGGACTCGGGCCAGCTGTCGTCGAGCGCACCCACTCCCAAGTAGGCATCGATGAGGCCCTCGACCCACTGGCGCCAACCCTTCCAAGTGGTTGGAGCGGGATTGGGGGAGAGGTCGCGTTCCATCTGGGCCATGAACTGGGCCAGCGAGTCGGCGTGACCTGCTCGGCGGTCGAGCCACTCCACTCGGCCGGGGGTGCCGTCGGCGCTCTGCTGCTCCTTCGCTGCCTTGACCCGAAGTTCGTCGGCGTGCTGACGGAGACGCATCTGCCACTGATCGGCCCCCCTGGCCACGCCGGCCCGACGGGATACTTGCTCCCAGGCCATCACCGGCGCGGGCTGGGAACCGGTTCTCGCCGGTGATGATGGGTCAGACTCGGGAGCGACGGTGGGGAAGGCCGCCGACAGCAGGGCAAACACCTCATCGCGGCGAAAGTCGCGGTTTTTCAGGTGCAGCATGGCAAGGAGCCCTCGCCCCACCAGCGAGTCGGCCAGAGTGCGCCCGCTGGGTCCGTTGCACTTGATACCAGCGGCGTCGAACTGCTCCTGCACTTGTCGGATCACGGGAGGTCCGCCTCCGCACAGCACAGCGATGCGAGCCAGCGGGATGCCCAGTCGAGCCGCCTCCACCACTTCTCGCAATGCCACCTGGACCTCTTCGGCCCCAGTGGCCGCGGTGATGATCCTCTGCCCATACGGGGGAGACGGGGATGTCTTGGCACCCAGCGTCCCACCCATGCGAAGCACCGACGTCTCCACCGGCGCGTCGGCCTGGTGATCACCGGTGAGCCCGGCGATCACCACCACCGGGACCCTCTCGGCCACCGCCGACACCATCCGCCCCTGCGACTTGGTGACCCGCTGAGGCAGATACACGATCACCGAGCCGAGTTCGCCGAGGACT
>JAPYOG010000244.1 GCA_028278785.1 Candidatus Poriferisocius anaerobius
CAACAGCGTGTCGGGGTGGACGGGGCTGCGATACCTCCAGCAGTGGACCGAGATCGCCGACTCGTTCGACATCGCCACTGGGTTCTTCGAGATCGGAGCGCTGCTGGCCCTCGACGACTGCAACGCCGCAATAGCCCCGTCGCGGGCAACAGCCCGCAACCGGGTGATCACCGACCGGCCCCATCCCAGCCTCCGCCACCGCCTCGGCCTGGGAGATCTGCCCCGACAGCATCCTCACCCACAAGTCGTACTTCTGCTCCGCAGTCAGACCCCTCTTCGGTCTTCGCTGCACAGAACTCATCGCTGATAGCCTCCAAAGTCAAGGCCAGCAACCCTCCCAATGCGGTCTGAAAAAAACCGGGAAAACGTCGCGCGAAGTCAGACGCAACACAATATTCATCTTGGCTGTCTTGCGAATTAGCGAGATGGTAGCGCATGAGGGGAGGGGTGTCGGCGATACTGTCTGCGCCTAACGCTTATCCCGCCACTCGTTGGAGGCAATGGCTTGGATGATTGACTTAGCGACCTCGGCACCGGCATGGACGGTGTAGCCTGCGGGCCAATCCGGCAGCAGGAGCGACAAGTCTTGAGTGAAGTCTTGGTCCTCCAGCTTCGCGTCGAGATTGGCCAATGCCCGGTTCTCGTTCCAACCGGTGGGCCGGTAGGGGCCAAAGCAAGCTGCGATGTCCGGTGGAAGCACGCCAGCTTGTTTCACCGTAAGCCAGATGTCGAAGAGGTCACGACCTTTCTTGCGCTGGAAGAGTGCACGGATCTTGGTGGCGGTCAGTTCTTCGAGCGTAAAGGTGGACACATTGGCGTGGTCTGTGAACCACGGGCTATCAACGCTGAGAATTCTGGACGTGGTTGGCCGTGCTGTGGAGCGTTCGAATGTGTTCATCTCGATCTTGATTCGCATCCTGTTTCCGTTGACAAAGGTCGACTCCAGCCTCACTTTGGGGTACTGGCTCACATTGGTCCGTACTTGTTCGAATCCGACTACGCCAGCGATGTCGCGGATTGCGTCGAGCACTTTGCCGATGCCTCCCGCTGAGCGCCGCACATAGTCCAGGTCCTCGCTGTATCGCTAGGGTTGGTCGAGCCAGAGCTTGTGAAGGCAGGTGCCCCCGCGGAAAACCAGTTCGTTGCCGAGGAGCGGATGGTTGGCAATCTCGACGATGAGACGTGACAGCACCAGGTCCTGCTCGACTTGTTCCAGTGTGGGCCAGGGGACCCGCTGCTGCCAGTGGGCAATGTCTGCCTGGGTAATCACAGGTCGTGTTCGAGTTCGGAATTGGCTGTGATGTGCCAGCGCGGGTTTCGGTGGCCTGGGCCACCGCTGGGGGACAGAGCCCGGTAGCGGGTATCTTCGACCAGTTTGTGCAAGGGTCCGGTGTCGAAGCCGGTGTTTGTCTCATGGGCCATGAAGTCGACGAGATACCCGGCCCTCTGGACCACTGCTTTGGGAAAGAGCGCGCCGGCAGAGGCCAGTGCTTCAGGGTCTAACTGCTCCTCGACCAGGAGATCCCCTATGACAGTTGCAATATTCGAGAGTCCTGCTCCTTCTTGTGGTACCTCGACGAGGTCGAGAACGGTCACCTCGGGGGTCGAGACCCAGATTCGTCCGGTCGGGACATTGTGTGACATGCGGGGTCGGTCGGCGGCCGCTGACCGTTCGATGAATCGGATTCGGCCGCGCCCGACCTTACGCTCGCGGAGCTTGGCTGATGTAGCCACCTGGAGCACCATGGGGGCTTGATGCGACGCGCCGCAAATATCCGCAGCCGACAGGAATCCGACGTAGTACGGATGCCCCAGATGCTCCATAAGCTGATGGATGAAGTGGGTCGGAGGGGGTGAACCCGCGCTTCTATACTCAGCGGGCACTGGTATCCATCCGCTCTTGGTGACTGAGATCAGCTTGCCTGCCTGACGCGGACGCTCCAAGCTCGCCGACACTGATTCTGGTTCGACATCCAGGACGCGAGCCGCCTCGGCGGTGGAGATGAAGTGCCGTCCCTGTCCGATCAGCCAATCGGGCAGTTCGCTGGGGGCGACGCCGACCTTGAGCATGTCGTCTAGAGTATCAAAATCCAGCAATACGCCGGTGTTTGATACTCATGACGACAATTCATCTCACCGCTATCTTGATCGTTGATGGCTCGGGATGCCCGGTATTCGTAGCGTACCATGGCTGCCATGGCCTTCCAGGTCGAATGGAATGACGGCACTCTGCGGATCGAACTCAGCAGATGGGATCGCATGGGCAACTTTGGCCGACGGGCCGTTTGGATCGACCGCGCCAACGTAGTAAATGCAGGTGTTGTCCCGCGTGGGGAGCTCGAGATCAAAATCGATCACCGCCAACTCGGAATTGGACCGCACTTCGGATGGCGATGGCCGGGCAGGCGTCGAGTGGGGACCATGCTCGGCCGGGCCGTGGTCGGAAAACAGTTCTGGGCTGTGGCCCGCAGCGGGCCGGAACTGCCTCTGCTAGTGCTGGACCTGGTCGACCACGAATTTGTGAGGGTAGTGATCGATGCGAGCGATTCAGAAGCGATTGCTGCATCGATCGGGTCGGACTCTTCGCCTGAACGGGATATCTGACCACAACGACGGCTAGGCGAATGCAGTCCGATAGTGGTCAGGGGTTGAGCCGCAAGGCGGCGGCCAGCTCAGCCCGCAGCTCGGGGATGCCCCGGCCCTTGGCGGCGCTGGTCCACAGGACATCGCCGGGGGCGACGCCGAGACCTTGGGCCAGCTCGTTTCGGCCGGCGCCGCGGCGGGAGGACTTCACCTTGTCGGCTTTGGTGGCCACCGGGCGCAGCGCAACGTCGTGGTGGGTCAGCCATTCCACGGTCTGAACATCCAGTGGCGTGGGGCCGACCAGCTCGTTGATCAGCAACAGCACCTGCACTAGGGCCGGTCGGTCGATCAAATAGCCGTCCAGCATCTTCTGCCACCGATAGCGGTCGGCTTTGGGGGCTTTGGCGAAGCCGTAGCCGGGCAGGTCCACCAGCCAGCGGCCGGGTTCGCCCTCCAACTCGAAGATGTTGAGCAGCCGAGTGGCCCCCGGAACCTTGGATGTGCGGGCCCAGGCTCTTGCGGTTGGCCACCGCGTTCAAAAGCCACGACTTGCCCACGTTCGATCGTCCCACAATCGCTACCCCGCAGCGGGACTCAGGAAGCTGGCCGGTATCGCTGGCCGACGGCAGAAAGCGCATGGCCAGCGGCTTGGACATGCTGAAAGGCTACTGGCCCTATTGGCGCGCCTTCGCGGCTTCAAACGAGTCGAAGATGAACCGCTTCAGAAAGGAAGGGATTGTCTGGGTTGTCAGGGGAGAAGCCGCAGATGATGGCGGCTTCGCTGTCGGTGAGGCCGCGAGCGATCAGGGCTTGGCCAATTTCCGCGGCGAGACGGGGCTGTTCTTGGCGCCAACTCGTCGCTGACCGGTTCGTGAGTGCGCCAACCCAGCTTGCTGAACTGCTTGTAGAAGCTGGTTCGTTGGCTGGCGCTGATGGTTTTGAGGCGATAAGCGCGTTCGATGAGTGCCTGCATCGATACTCCCCAGTGTCGTTTGAGGTCGTGCAGCTTGCCTGTGGTGAGATTGC
The DNA here is from genome assembly GCA_028278785.1 of Candidatus Poriferisocius anaerobius. Taxonomy (GTDB): domain Bacteria; phylum Actinomycetota; class Acidimicrobiia; order Acidimicrobiales; family Bin134; genus Poriferisocius; species Poriferisocius anaerobius. The sequence continues at coordinate 3,610 of JAPYOG010000244.1, forward strand.
GGAGTTGGGGGCGGATGGTGTCGGCGGGCATCAGGAATTCGGCAGCGAAGGCTGAGGCGTCGGCCTCTACATCGTCGGGCACCCCTTGGCTGTGCAGGCAGAGATGCCCCAACTCGTGGGCCAGGGTGAGGCGCCGGCGGTCGGTGGGCGGGGTCGAGTTCAGCAGGACAACGGGCTGGCTGTCACTCCACTGTGAGAGGCCGTCGATGCGAGATGTGCCGAAGTCGGCGACGATGATGAGGCAGCCGGCGGCCTCCATCCACCTTGTGAGATCGCGCACTGGTCCGCTGGGCATGCGCCACTGCATTCGCAGCAGGCGGGCGGCGGTGTCGGGCTCGTACTCGAACGGATCGAACCAGGGGACGGTCAGCTCAACGTGAAGGTCCACTTCGTCGAAGAGC
>JAPYOG010000245.1 GCA_028278785.1 Candidatus Poriferisocius anaerobius
GGCGGTGTTGGGCGCTGTGGCCGTGTTTGCGGTGGTCGTGGCGGCCTGCGGCGGTGGCGGTGGTGGCGCCGATGGTGGAGGGTTGGTCGGCGGTTCAGGTGATGGTTCTTTGGGTGTGGTGGTGGTGGAGGCGGGCGACGCTGTTCAGGTCCGTTCGCTGAACACGATCACCGGTGATGTGGCGTTTTTTGGTTTGCCGATCGATCGGGCTGCGCGGATGGCTGTGGATGACTACGGCCCGGTCCATGGCTTTGAGGTGGAGCTGGGAGCGAGCCTTGATGACTTGTGTTCCAACGACGGCGGGCAGGCCGCGGCGCAGCAGATAGTGGCCGATGAGGACGTGGTGGGTGTGGTCGGCACGTCGTGTTCGGGCGCGGCGGTGGCCGCTGCTCCTTTGATCACCGCCGCGGGGATGGTGCTGATCTCCGGCGGCAATACGTCGCCCGCGCTGACCTCTGATCTGGCCGGCAACCCGGGCCCCAACTACAGCGTCGGCTACTACCGCACCACCACCAACGACTTGCACCAGGGCGCGGCCATGGCCGCGTTCGTGGCGGGCGAGCTGGGTATCGCCACCGCTGCGGCCGTCCATGACGGCGACCCCTACACCCAGGGCCTCGCCCGAGCCTTCGCGGACGCCTTCGAAGCCAAGGGGGGCACCGTGACGGGCGTGTTCGCGGTCAACAAGGACGACACCGACATGGTGCCGGCGCTCACCGAGGTCGCCACAGGCGGCCCGGGCGCTTTGTTCTTCCCGATCTTCCAACCCGCCGCAGACTTCATCGCCGCTCAGGCACCGAGTGTGGCGGGCCTCGAGAAGACCGTGCTGGTGACCGCTGACAGCTTGTTGAACACCAACTACCTGTCGCTGCCCCAGACTGCGGGCATCTACTTCACCGGCCCCGACCAGCGCCTTGGAGCGAACGTCAACCAGAGCACCGGCACCAGCGCAGCCGGCTTCCTGGCCGAATACGAGAGCCGCTACGGCGAGAGCCCGTCGTCGCCGTTTTGGGTGTTCGGCTACGACGCCGCCGCCCTGCTGCTCGACGCCATCACCGCAGCCTCCACAATCAACAACGACGGCGACCTGGTGATCGACCGCCAAGGCGTCCGCAGCCACCTCAACAGCGTGCGCGGCTACAACGGCCTAGTCGGCACCCTGGGCTGCGACGACTTCGGCGACTGCGGCGCAGCCCGCCTCACCGTGATCCAGAACCTCGGCGGCCAACACAACGTCGATGCCAGCATGAACAACATCGTGTACACCTACACGCCCTAGCAGCCCGAACGCTCCCACGCCTTTCCTGAGGCGGCGACCCCCGCGACGGGGTTGCGCAGGCGGCTCGCCCCGGCGGGACTACGGGTACTCCGTCCAGCAGAGCTCGGTGATGGGGTGCGGCTCAGGACCGACTGGTACCTGGAGCGTCGGCTGTTGCCGGGCGGTCCGGCATGGGTGGGGAGTTGATCTCAGGTGTGAGACCTCCGTGCCCCCGGCGGCGTGTGCCATACTCCGGGTGCGTCTCGTTCGGGGAGGTGTGAGCATGGGCGTCACGAGCCAGACCGAGTTGCGTCAGGCCTACCGGGAGCCGGCGGCACGCGCTCAGCAGAAGGTGCTGGACCACATCGACCGGCACGCCCGCGAGTTCATCGCGCTGTCGCCGTTCTGTGTGATTGGCTCTCTGGGGGCCGACGGACGCCAGGATGTATCGCCTCGCGGTGACCCGCCCGGATTTGTGGCGGTGCTCGACGAACACACCCTGCTCATCCCGGACCGGCCGGGCAACAACCAGGTCGACTCGCTCCAGAACGTGATCGCCCACCCGCAGGTGGGGCTGCTGTTCATCGTGCCGGGCATGAACGAGACCCTGCGCGTCAGCGGCCGCGCCGAGATCGTCACCGACGAGGCGCTCCTCGCCCCGCTGTCGGTGGGCCACAGGGCGCCCCTGTCGGGACTTTGCGTCACCGTGGAGGAGGTCTTCTTGCACTGCGGCCGGTCGCTGATCCGCTCCCGGCTCTGGGACCCCGACGCGCAGATCGACCGCTGCTGCTATCCCACCTACGGGCAGGTGCTGGCCGACCAGATCAAAGGCGCCAACGCAGCCGAGATCGACGCCTCCGAGGACGAGGCCAACCGCGAGCGGCTCTACTGAGCAGTGACCCCGCGGCAAGCACCAATTACGTTGTTGAGTGGCTCTGGCGTGGCAGTGTTCGGGGCTGGGTTCCTTCATCTCTGATATGGCTACTCCCCAATCGAGGTGACCGGTCAAAGAGGCGCTTGAGTGCCTCAGGTGCTGTGGAGCGAACGAACTTCGTGCACTGCTTGCAACGTTGGTGAGCAACCGCTCTCCCTCGCTAGTAGCCGCTATCCGCGAGGTGTTGACCGTGTCTTGGAGTCTCGCTGTGCAGGATGAATGGGTCACGCAGATAGACAATAAGAGCTCTGCACGAGTGTGTAAGAATAGTCCCGGACGCTAGACTGGCGGGATAGGGGACTACATCTCGCGCATCGCTGACCGTACTCTCGCAGCGGACCTTGGCGGCTGGCCCGCCGTTATGGTCACCGGGCCGCGGGCGGTCGGCAAGACGACGACCTCGCGGCGGCGGGCCGCGTCGGTGCTGCGCTTGGACCGGCCCGCGGAGCGCGGCATCGTCCTCGACGACCCGGACGCGGCGATCTCTGTGGGCCCGTTCCCGCTGCTGCTCGACGAATGGCAGCACGCTCCGGAGGTTCTGGGCGCAGTCAAGCGCGCCGTGGACGCCGGTGGGCCTGCGGGCCGGTTCATCATCACGGGCTCGTCGCGCAATGATCTCATCGCCGGCTCCTGGCCCGGCACCGGTCGCTTCTTGGACATCCAGCTTTGGCCGCTCACTGGCCGCGAGCGCTTCGGCGACGCTGCTGCGCCGTCGCTGTTTGACCGGTGGGACACTCCGGCGCGCTTCGCGGTCCCAAAGGACGCGCCCGACATCTTGGGGTACGTGCAGATCGCGTTGGCAGGCGGCTTCCCTGCGGCCGTGTCCGCGGATGCCGACGGGCGAGCCCGCTGGATGCGCAGCTACGTGCGGGTCGCGTCCACCCGCGACCTCGGCGAGCTGGACAGCGGCCTCGGCCGCAGGCGAAGCCCCGAGCGGATGCGCCGCTACCTGCAGGCGTGCGCCTTGCATTCCGCGGGCGTCGTGGCGGACTCATCACTCGCGGAGTCAGCCCGCTTGGACCGCAAGACGGCGGCCGGCTACCACGAGGTGCTCAACGTGTTGCGGCTCATCGTCGACACGCCTGCTTGGCGCTCGAACCGCCTCAAGCGCCTGGTGGCCACACCCAAGCGCTACCTCACCGATGCAGGCCTCGCCGCCTGGCTCGGCGGAGTAGACTTCGACACCGCGAGGCACAACACCGACGCCCGGGCCCGCCTGATCGACACCTACGTGGCAGCCCAGCTCCGGGCCGAAGCCGAGGCGGCGAGCCGGCCGGTGCAACTGCATCACCTGCGGACCCACCGCGGCGAGCACGAGATCGACCTGATCGCCGAGATCGGCTTCAGGGTCGCCGCGTTCGAAGTGAAGACAGGCAGCGCCCCGACCCGCCGAGACGCGCGGCACATCATCTGGCTGCGTGACCAGCTGCCGCCAGAGCAGTTCGCAGGCGGCGTCATATTCCACACGGGTCGCCACCGGCGCCAGATCGAAGAGAGCATAGAGGCCGTCCCGATCTCGGCCCTGTGGGGCTGAGTAGCAAGACAACACACGCGGACCGATCCGCGGTGGATCCTGTCGCGCGAAGTCAGACGCAACAGCAGCCGCGCCGGATCCATGCCATCGTGCGCGCTCAGCGGTCCATCACCGCGGAGACGGCGCTGCAGCTGGGGCGGTTCTTCGGCAACTCTGCGGGCTTCTGGATGGGGTTGCAGAGCCAATACGACCTCGAGGTCGCCCAAGACCGCCTCACCAAGCGGCTAGATGAGATCCCGGTTCACGCGCCCTGAGCGGCCGTCGTCGGCGGGTTGGGCGCTGTGGTTGTGTCTGCGGTGGTCGTGGCGGCTTGCGGTGGCGGTGGGGGGTGGCGCCGATGGTGGAGGGTTGGTCGGTGGCCTGGGTGACGGTTCTTTGGGTGTGGTCGTGGTGGAGGCGGGCGACGCCATTCAGGTCCGTTCGCTGAACACGATCACCGGTGATGTGGCTTTGGTTTGCCGATCGATCGGGCAGTCCGAAGAGCTTGTTGAGGCCGGCAGCCGCCTGCTGGGCACCGAAACCCAAAGACGTGGCCAGCCCGAACAGGGTGGCGATGACGGTCAGGATGTCGATGACGTGGCCCCAGGGGCCGTAGATGCGCGGCCCGAGGATCGGGTAGAAGATCGACCGGAACGTCAGCGGCAGTCCCCGGTTGTAGGCGAAGAAGCCCAG
>JAPYOG010000246.1 GCA_028278785.1 Candidatus Poriferisocius anaerobius
CTGTGTGCAGCACTACTCCGGCGGCGAACCGCTCCCCGATCTGGTCCCGCAGCCAGTTCAGGTGCCGGGCGTCGTCTGTTGAAGGTGCAGCAGTGGCCTTGATCTCGAATCCAATGATCTGCTGCGCATCGACCTCCGCCACGACATCTATCTCATGGCGGCCGTGGTGTTGGCGGAGGTGGAACAGTCGGCAACGGTGTTCGCTGACGGCTGCCTGGGCCCGAAGCTGCGCGACCGCGAATGTCTCCAGCAGCCTGCCGAGGATGTTGCCGTTCTTCATCGCCGTTTGGCTGGTTGCACCGGTCACCGAGGCGAACAGGGACGAATCGATGAGGAATCGCTTGGGACTGAGTGACAGGCGCTTGAGGCGGTTGGACGTCCACGCCGGCAACTCGTCGATGACATAGAGCCGACTGAGGAGTTCGCGATAGCCCAAGGCCGTGCGCCGGTCTATGCCCGCGGCGCCATAGAGCGTTGCGTCGTCCACTACTCCCGCCGAGTTGAGGGCATACGCCTCGAAGTAGCGGGCCAGTCGGGTGCGGTCATAATCCTCGCCCACCAGCGTGGAGTCTCGGGTGACGATCTCCTCGACATAGGTGTCGAGCCAACCCCGCCGGGCACGGGCCCCGAGTGTCATCACCGCATAGGGAAACCCGCCCTGCACAGCCATGTCGAGGTAGTCCCGCAGATTTGCACCATCGGAAGGGGGCGAGCCCATTTCGCCCCTCGCAATTCGATCTATCAGGGGCGCTGCCGAACGGCCAAGCAATTCGCCAACAGTCATCGGAAACATGGAGGTCCTCGTCACGCGGCCAGTCGCAGGCCATGTCTCGGCTTCAATCTCCGCCCGCACCGACCCGGTCAGCAAGAACCTCCCTGGCCGGGGCTCGGCATCGCAGGCCCGTTTCACCGCGCCGAGTACTTGGGGCACCTCCTGCCACTCGTCGAGCAAGATGGGCTCGGGCAGCCCCTCCAGGGCCGTATCCGGATCAGCGGCCACCGCCGCCGATTCCGCAGGCCGGTCCAGGTGGACCACGGTGCGACAATGGCGCGCTGCGGTGGTTGTCTTGCCCGATGCCCGCGGCCCGACTATCGACACGGCGGGAAGCTCTGCGAGATACTCGGCGATGAGTGGATCTACCAACCGCTTGCGGTAAGTGCTCACCGCACCATACTACCGATTTTCGACATCCAGGAATGCTGATTTTCGACACCCTGTGATGTCGGTTTTCGACACCCAAGACACCCCGTTGCCGATGCGCGTGTTGAACCCCATTGCGGCCTGCCAGAAGTCGGCGATCCGCTCCAAGTCGGCGCAGTCGATGGTGACCCCCCCACCGTCGGTGACCTAAGCGCCGAGCAGCGCTGCGGGGATGACTCCGATGCCGTCTCGGCGGCGGTAGGCCTCGTTGCCGGTGCTGATGACTGCGGCGTCGAGCAGGTTGGATGCGAGACGCGCGCTCGCGAGGCTTGCGCGTAGACGCGCACCGATTGGGCCACGAGCGACTCGAACAGGTGGCCCAGCAGCGTGCCGTCGCGTTGGGTTGCCTGCGGTGTGGCTATGCCGTCGAGCAGGGCCTCGGCGCCGATGCCCAAGCTGCTCATGGCGAGCGCGGGGTCGGCGAGATGGTGCTTGGGCGATGCCGCCAAGCGGCGCAGGCGGCTGCGGGTGGGCAGCCAGGCCGGCAGTTCCTCGACGATCCACATCTGCTCCATGACCCGCCGGTATACGGCGACGGTGGCCATTGACGGCGGGTCGCCGGCGCCGGGTGTGGCTGCGTCGCGTATCGAGGTGTAGGCGGCGGTCGTCGCGGTTGCGGCGGCGAATGCCTCCAGCCAGCGTCGCAGCGATGCGCGGTCTCGCACGCCGGCGCCGAGTTCGGCGATGTCGTGCTCCACGACGCGGTCGAGGTAGCTGCCGATCTGGCGTTCCCGCAGGCCCCGGTCGAGTTCGCGGATGGCGGGAAAGCCTGACCGCTCGATCTCCAGCGCATAGTCGGAGAGCTTCATGGCGGAGCGGCCTGCCAATGGGGGCCGGCTGCCGCTCAGCAGTTCGGCCAGGCTGACCGTCGGCTCTGTGATGCCTCGTTCTGCCAGTGACATCGGGCGCATCCGCAGTGTGACCATACGGCCGGCGCCCGAGTGCGTCGGCCGCGTCGCCGGAGCGGCTGAGCCGGTGAGCAGGAAGCGCGCCGTGCCAGGATCAGCGTCGACGCGGCGCCGGACCATGTCCCACGAGTCGGGATAGCGCTGCCATTCGTCGATCAGGATCGGGGGGCGGCCAGCGAGCAGGCGCTCGGGATCGCCCCGCACGACGGCTAGTTGCCTGCCGTCGTCGAGTCGGTGAACCGTGCGAGCGCGCCGCAGGGCCGTCTCAGTCTTGCCCACAGCACGCGGCCCTTCAATGACCACCGCAGGCAGGCCGTCCGTGAGCATGTCCAGCTCCGTGTCCACGATGCGAGGCAGATATGCATCCACGCTGGCAAGTCTACGTATCGGACGGCTCGAACTATGCGAATTGGACGGTCCCAGCTATATGGATCGGACAGTATGGCTGCATCGCGAGTCCATCCTGGCGCTGGCCGGCTACACAGGGACACGGTAACGGGCCATCCTGCTTCAACGACTCGAGCCGGCGCGGTAGCGGGTGCGCCGGTTAGGACCACTAGTTGCTGTTGCAGGTGTGGATGCGGTCGAGTTCGATGCGGATGGGTGTCCATCCTTTCCAGTGTGTTTCTTGGGTTCGTGCTTGTGCGGGGGTGAACGCTGTGGCGTTGTGCCATGGTGCTGCGGCGGGTTGGCCGAACGCGGCG
>JAPYOG010000247.1 GCA_028278785.1 Candidatus Poriferisocius anaerobius
CGACATCGACGCGGCCAACGCCTGGAACCCCACCGACATCGCGGTGCGGGTCTATCCCTCTGCCAACCGGTTCAAGAAAGCGACGGCGATCCGCATGACTGCAGACTCCGAGGCACAGCTGACCAAGGAGACCGGGTTCCATCCCCGCACCTCTGGGTTGACCCGCAGCTTCAGCGAGTACTGCGGCTACTGGCTGGCCGATTCCTACACGGCCCACGGACCAATCGAGGAGTACTGGGCCTGCCGGCAGGCCGCGGCGGCCATCGACCTCTCCCCGCTGCGCAAGTACGAGGTCACCGGCCCCGATGCCGAGCTGCTGATGCAGACCTGCGTCACCCGCAACGTCCGCAAGCTCGCCGACGGTCAGGTGTTGTACACGGCCATGTGCCTGGACACCGGCGGCATGATCGACGACGGCACTGTGTTCCGGCTCGGGCGCGAGAACTTCCGCTGGATCGGCGGCCAGCTCGGGTACAGCGGCGTCTGGCTGCGGGAGCAGGCCCAGCGCCTGGGGCTGCAGGTATGGGTGCGCAGCTCCACCGAGCAGCTCCACAACCTCCAGGTCCAGGGGCCCAACAGCCGCCAGATCCTCGAACAGGTGATCTGGACCCGTCCCGACCAGCCGACGATCGCGGAGCTGGGATGGTTCCGGTTCACCATCGCCCGTATCGGCGACTACGACGGGATCCCGCTGGTGGTGTCTCGCACCGGCTACACCGGTGAGCTCGGCTACGAGGTGTTCTGCCATCCCTCGGACGCGCCCGCAGTGTGGGACGCCATCTTCGAGGCGGGGGCGGAGCACGGACTGGTGCCGATGGGCCTGTCCGCGCTCGACATCCTGCGCATCGAGGCCGGCCTCATCTTCGCCGGGTACGAATTCTGCGATCAGACCGACCCCTACGAGGCCGGTATCGGCTTCACCGTGCCGCTCAAGACCAAGGAGGACGACTTCATCGGCCGGGACGCCCTCCTCAAGCGCCGCGACAACCCGCAGCGACGGCTGGTGGGCCTGGAGGTGGACGGGGGCGAGCCCGCCTCCCACGGCGACGGCGTGTACGCCGGTCGCAACCAAGTAGGCGTTGTCACCAGCGGCACCATCTCCCCCACACTGCGCAAGAACATCGCGCTGTGCCGAATGGCGGTGGAGCACGCCGAGATCGGTACGGCCGTAGAGGTCGGCAAGCTCGACGGCCACGAGAAGCGGATCGCGGCCGAGGTCGTCCGCTACCCGTTCTACGACCCCGACAAGACCCGAGTCCGCGGCCTCGCCTGACCCTTCTGGACCCTCAGGCTGTCTCCGTGGACGCCGTTGGGCGGCGGCTGCCCGCGGTGCAGCGGTGCAGCTTGCGAGCGTGGGGCGCAAAGTCGTTGGGACCGCGGTGGACGGTGCGGTGCTCGTCCCACACGGCGACGTCACCCGGCCTCCAGCGGCGGCTGAAGGAGATCGCCGGATCGGCGAACGCCTCCAACAGTCGCGACAGCAGAGCGTCGCTGCGGGCCCTCGGCAGCCCGAGCACATAACGGGTGAACCCCGCGTTGACGAAGAGCAGCTCGTCGCCCGTACGGGGATGGACGGCCACGATGGGATGGCGATAGCCGGCACCGAAGCGAGCCTCGATCCGGGCGGCCAGCTCGGCCCCGAACCTGGCCTCCATCTCCACCCCGAACCTCGGCCCCATGTCGTGGTGGGCGACCCGGCCCCGCAACTCGTCCACGAGATCGTCGTCGAGGGCGGCCAGGGCAGCCCGCGCGTCCGACCACACCGTCGCCCCGCCCACCGGGGGTATCACCACCGGTCGCAGAACGGCCACGTCGGGGATCTCGGGATTGAACGAGTAGTCGGTGTGGAACTTGCTGTCGCCGCCCTCTGCCGGAGGGTGGTCCGCGTCGTTGTAGACCACGCCGATCACCTCGTCGCTGCCGAGGAACTCAACGATCGGATGGGGCCGGGGGGCGGCCCAGACGGAAGCAATCCGCTTCTGGGCCTCGTCGTCGACCGCGTCCTGGCCCACGAACACCAGCACCCCGTGCTCGTCCAACGCGGCCCTGATCTCCGCGGCCAGTTCATCGTCGATGTCGCCGTGCAGGTCGACGCCCGATACTTCGGCACCGATCGTGGAGGCGGCTGGCGCGACGGCCATGGAGGCCACGGCCGCGAAGGCTAGTCGCCCCCCTAGCGGCGGAGGACCTTGGGCACGGTGGTGCCGAAGTCGGAAGGCAGTTTCACGATCGTCACCCCGCACTCCCGCATGAGTTCCACCTTCTCGGCCGCCGACTCCCCGACAGTGGAGACGATGGCTCCGGCATGGCCCATGGTGCGTCCCTTGGGCGCGGTGAGGCCGGCGATGTAGCCCACCACCGGCTTGTGCATGTGGTCGCGGGCGTACTGGGCGGCCTGGGCCTCCTGCAGCCCCCCGATCTCGCCGATCATCACGATGGCCTCGGTCTCGCCGTCGGCCTCGAAGCGCTTGAGGTGGTCGAGGAACGAGCTGCCGTTGATCGGATCGCCCCCGATCCCGACGCTGGTGCTCACCCCGATCCCCACCGCCTTGAGCTGTGACGCCGCCTCGTACCCGAGCGTCCCCGACCGGCTGACGATGCCGACCGGGCCCCGCTGGTAGATGTGGGGAGGCATGATGCCCATCATGGCCCGGCCCGGGCTGATCACCCCGGCGCAGTTCGGTCCGATCAAGCACATCCGGCTGGCGTGCTGGTAGCGGCGCTGGTAGCGCTTCACCTTGATCATGTCCTGCACCGGGATGCCCTCGGTGATGCACACGCAGTACTCGATCCCGGCGTCGGCCGCCTCCATGATGGCGTCGGCCGCGAACGGCGGCGGCACGAACACCACGCTGGCGGTGGCCTCGGTGGCGGCCACGGCCTGCTTCATGGTGTCGAAAACCGGCACGCCGCAGTGGGTGCTGCCGCCCCGGCCCGGCGTCACGCCGCCCATCACGTTGGTGCCGTACTCCAGCATCTCGGTGGTGTGGAAGGTGGCGATGCGGCCGGTGATGCCCTGCACCAGCACCGGAGTCGTCTCGTCGAGGATGATGCTCATCAGGCCGCGCTCCGTTCGGTGGCCGCGACCGCTCTCGTGCCCGCCTCAGCCAGTGAGTCCGCAGTGACCACTCCCACATCTGCCTCCGCCAGGATGCGCCGTCCCTCCTCGACATTGGTGCCCGACAGACGGACCACCACCGGAACCGAGGGATCAAGCTGCTGAAGGGCCTGGACCACGCCCTCGGCCACCCAGTCGCGGCGGTTGATGCCCGCGAAGATGTTCACCAGCACGGCCTCGACGTTGTCGTCGGAGAGCACCAGCCGGAACGCCTTCAGCACGCGCTCGGGAGAGGCGCCCCCGCCGATGTCCAGGAAGTTGGCCGGTTCGCCCCCGGCGTGCTTGATCATGTCCAGGGTGGCCATGGCCAGACCGGCACCGTTGATGATGCAGCCGATGTTCCCGTCGAGCCCCACATAGCTGAGACCGCGGTCGACGGCCGTCCGTTCCCGGGGGTCCTCCTGGGACTTGTCCCGCAACTCCGACACGTCCTGATGGCGGAACAGGGCGTTGTCGTCGAAGGTCATCTTGGCGTCCAGCGCCAGCAGGCGGCGGTCGGCGGTGACCGCCAGCGGGTTGATCTCCAGCATGGTGGCGTCGAGTTCACCGAAGACCCGGTAGCAGCCGGTCATCATCTGGACCGCCTGGGGTACGAGGCTCGCGTCGAGACCCACCGCGAAGGCGATCTCACGGGCCTCGAACGCCTGCAGCCCGACCGCCGGCTCCACGTTCACTCGCACGATGGCGTTCGGATCGGCGGCCGCGATCTCCTCGATGGCCATCCCGCCGACGGCTGAGGCCACCACCATCACCCGCTCGGCCGATCGATCGAGGACGAACCCCAGATAGATCTCACGTTCGGCGGACACAGCCGCCTCCACATAGAGCCGGTACACACCCCGGCCTCGCTCACCGGTCTGGGGGGTGACCAGCCGCTTGCCCAGCAGCTCGTCGGCCGCCTCCCACACCTCGCGCTCGTCACTGCAGAGCTTGATGCCTCCGGCCTGGCCCCGGGCCCCAGAATGGATCTGGGCCTTCACCACCCACTGTTCGCCGCCGATCTCGGAGGCTCGATAGGTGGCCTGCTCCGGGCTGTAGGCCAGACCTCCCTCCGGTATGGACACGCCGTAGTCGGCCAGGATGGCCTTGGCTTGATACTCGTGGATCTCCATGAACGTCCCTCCTTACGTTCTCTGGATTGGACTCGTCCCGCGGCGTGAGCTTCAGGACTCTCTGTTGGCGATGGCCTCTGCTGTCTCGACCACGTTGAGCGCCATCCGAGCCGAGGCGGCGTCGATCATGCGCCCGTCGAGCTGGGCCGCGCCCCGGCCGGCCGCGGCGGCCTCCTCCAGCGCCTCCAGCACCCGGCGGGCCTGGTCGACCTCGGACTCCGGAGGCGTGAACACCTCGTTGGCCAGCTCGATCTGCGCGGGATGGATGGCCCACTTGCCCTCGTAGCCGAGGGCCGCGGCCCGGCGGGCCCCGGCGATGAAGCCGTCCGGATCGCCGAAGTCCCCGAACGGACCGTCGATGGCCCGCAGACCGTTGGCCCGGCAGGCCACCAGCATGCGCGACAGCGCCGAGTGCCACTGGTCGCCCGGATAGTCGGGGTTGAGCCCCCCGATCGTGATCGTTCGAGCTCGACAGGAAGCCGCATAGTCCGCCACTCCAAAATGGAGCGCCTCCAGACGGGGGCTCGACGCGGCCACCGCTTCGACGTTGGCCATGCCCAGCGCCGTCTCGACCAGAGCCTCTACGCCGATCCGGTCGCTCAGGCCCATTGCCTGCTCAAGTTGGGTGAGAAGGGCGTCCACCGTGTAAATGTCGCCGGGCGCGCCGACCTTGGGGACGAGGATCGTGTCAACGTGCGCCCCGGCCCGCTCCACCACATCGATCAGGTCTCGGTACATGTAATGGGTGTCGAGCCCGTTGATCCTTACTGAGATCGTCTTGTTGGACTCCCGCCAGTCGATGTCACCCAGAGCCTCTATGACGTTGGCCCGGGCAGCCGCCTTCTCATCGGGCGCCACCGCGTCCTCGAGATCCAGGAACACGTAGTCGGCCTGGCTGGCCGCGGCCTTCTCGAACAGCTCGGGCCTCGAGCCGGGCACGGCCAGCTCGCTGCGGTGCAGCCGGCGCCTCGCCTCGGTGATCTGGTGATGGCTCATCGGGATGCCTCCGGCCCGGTGATCGAGATTCTCCTTGCGTCTACAAGGATCAACCACTAATGTGATGGAAGATATCACTACTGATATGAAAGGTCAAGAAGTCTTGGGCACTCAGACGCCGACCGTCGATCGGATCCTCATGGGCCCCGGCCCATCCAACCCC
>JAPYOG010000248.1 GCA_028278785.1 Candidatus Poriferisocius anaerobius
GCGTTGAGGTTGGCGCCGTCCAGGTAAACCTGGCCGCCATGGGCATGGATCAGATCGCACACCTCGGTCACGGTGGACTCGTACACGCCGTGAGTGGAGGGATAGGTGATCATCAGAGCGCTGAGGCGGTCGCTGTGCGCCGCTGCCTTGGCCCTCAGGTCTGCGATGTCCACGTTGCCGTCGTCGTCGCATTCGACCACCAGCACTTTCATGCCGGCCATGACCGCGCTGGCCGCGTTGGTGCCGTGAGCCGAGGCCGGAATCAGGCAGACGTCCCGCTGAGCCTGGCCGCGGGCCGCATGATAGCCGCGGATGGCCAGCAAACCGGCCAGCTCGCCCTGCGACCCGGCGTTGGGCTGGAGCGATACCGCTGCGTAGCCGGTGATGGACACCAGCATCTGCTCGAGCTCGCCGATCATGGCCCGGTAGCCCTCGGTCTGCTCGGAGGGGGCGAACGGGTGTACGGCGGCGAACTCCGGCCAGCTTATGGGCTCCATCTGGGTGGTGGCGTTCAACTTCATCGTACACGACCCCAGCGGGATCATGGTGCGGTCCAGGGCCAGGTCCTTGGAGGCCAGGTGGCGCAGATAGCGCAGCATCTCGGTCTCGCTGCGGTAGCGGTGGAAGGTGGGATGGGCCAGGTACTCGCTGGTTCGCCGATTCGCGGCAGGCAAAGTGTCGGGGGTTCGGGCGTCGAGGGCACCGACGCCGTCTGCGCCGAGGGTGATCCCGAAGGCCCGCCACAGGGCGGCCACCGTGGCCCGGCTGGTGGTTTCGTCGAGCGAGAACGCCACCGTGTCGCCGTCCACCGGGCGGAGGTTGAGCCCCTCGGCCAGCGCTGCGGCCATGATCTCAGCGGAGCGGCCGGGGACCTTCACCGTCACGGTGTCGAAGAAGTGCTCGTGCGCTGGCCGGAAGCCGCCCTGGCGCAGTCCGGCGGCGGCGATGGCGGTCAGCCGGTGAACCCGCTTTGCGATGCGGGCGAGCCCTTCGGGGCCGTGGTAGGTGGCATACATGGCCGCCATCACCGCCAGCAGCACCTGAGCGGTGCAGATGTTGCTGGTGGCGCGCTCCCGGCGGATGTGCTGCTCGCGGGTTTGCAGGGTCAGCCGATAGGCCACCGAGCCGGCGTCGTCGACCGACACTCCGGCCAGTCGCCCCGGCAGGGAGCGCATGGCCGACTCGGGGACCGCCATGAAACCGGCGTGGGGCCCGCCGAAGCCCAGGGGCACTCCGAACCGCTGCGACGATCCCACCACGACGTCGGCGCCCAGCTCGCCCGGCGGGGTCAGCAAGCACAGCGCCAACAAGTCGGTGGTCACCGCCACCAGGGCGTTCGCGTTGTGGGCCGCGGCGATGATTCCGCTCAGGTCGCCGACGCGCCCCGAGCTGCCGGGATATGAGGCCAGCACCCCGAACGCCCCGTCGGCAAGCTCCTCCAAGTCGGCTTCGGCCAGATCGGCCGTCACCACTTTGATGCCCAGCGGGGCGGCTCGCGTGGACACAACGTCGATGGTCTGGGGATGGGTGTCGGCGTCCACGATGAACCGGTCGTCCGGCGCCTTGCGGTTGATCCGGCGAAGCAGGGTCATCGCCTCGGCTGCTGCGGTGGCCTCGTCGAGCAGGGACGCGTTGGCCATGCCCATGGCGCACAAGTCGGTCACCATGGTTTGGAAGTTGACCAGGGCCTCGAGGCGGCCTTGGGAGATCTCCGGCTGATACGGGGTGTAGGCGGTGTACCAGGCCGGGTTCTCCAGCACGTTGCGGCGGATCACCGGCGGTGTGACGGTGTTGTAGTAGCCCATGCCGATCAGCGAGGTGACCACTGTGTTGCGGTCGGCCAACGACCGCAGGGCTTTGGCGGTGTCCTCCTCGGTCAACCCCGGCGGCAGCTCCAGCGGGATGCCGGAGCGGATGTCGGGGGGCACTGCGGCATCCACCAAGTCTGACAGGGCGTCGAACCCCAGCTCAGCCAGCATCGCGGCCTTGTCGGCAGCGCTGGGGCCTATGTGTCGGTCTTGGAATTCGCCGGGATGCTCAAGAGCGGCCAGGCTTTGGTGGGAGTCGGTCGGGAGTGGCATGAATGAAAGGGGCGGCATCCGGGTGCCGCAGCGGCCTCATCGGCGAGTCCGCAGCGCACCCGGTGTGTACCCGGGGAAGCCTAACAGCAGGAGCTGGCAGCGGAGCTGATCGAACAGAGCCGTGAAGCCCCCGCGGCAGGCGCCCCTGGTGTGAGAAGTGTCGCAGGGAACCGGTACTGTGTCTGCCCACGGGCTCTGAAGGGCCCAGAAGAAGACCGACTGCCAGAGGCGAGTATGAAGAAGCTCCTGATCTTGTTGCTCAGCGTGGCCGTGATAGCGGCCGCATGCTCGGATGGCGACTCCTATGTGCCGATGACCGGATCGATTGATTCGGGCGAGGGGATGCCGACAGCAGAAGCCGCCCCCGAGTCCCAGACTGCCGGGATGTCTGCGGATGCGGAGCAGGCCGAGGGCGAGGCCGGTCCAGGCGCTTCGCCGGGAGAGGGGCCCGGCTGCCGGGCCGCCGAGAACACCGCCGATGTCGCAGCCGGGGAGGGTCTGCTGCCAGTGGACCCCGACCTGAGGATCGGCGGGCTAGACAACGGCCTCACCTATTACCTGCGGTCTAACGCCAGTCCGGGCAATGCGCTGTCGCTGAGGCTGGTTGTCGACGCCGGTTCTCTCAATGAGCCCTTTGTAGGCTCTGGCTACGCCCATTATCTGGAGCACATGCTTTTCAACGGCACCGAGAAATATCCCGGCAACGAGATCGTCGATGCCTTGAATAGCATCGGCGTCGAATTCGGTCCCGACATCAATGCCTATACCTCCTACGACGAGACCGTGTACCAGCTTGATCTGGTGATCGACGAAGACGAGGGGTCGGTTGCCACCGCCTTCGAGGTGCTCTCCGAGTGGGCCCATGCGGCCACGATCACCCCCGAGGACGTGGAGGAAGAGCGGGGGATCATCCGAGACGAATACCGGCTCCGAGTAGAGACGGGTCGGGGCGCGGTGTTCCGGGTGTTCGACAGCGTGTACTCCCAGGGCACGCCTTATGCCGGGAGGGCGCCTATCGGAACGGTGGAGAGCATCGAGGAGACCACAGCCGAGGATCTCCGCAATTTCTATGAGACATGGTATGTGCCCTCCAACATGGCAGTGGTCGCGGTGGGCGACCTGCCCCTCGATGATCTGGAGGGCCTGGTCGAGGAGTATTTCTGCGACATTCCGGCAGGAGAGCCCCCGAGGCCTCCGGACAACTGGTCGGCGTTGAATCCGGCGGCATCGTTCGATATCGCCACGTCTCCGGAGCAGTCCTACTCCTACCTGTCCTTGGACATCCGCCTGCCCTCCTGGGGTCGCAGCACCATCGAGGGCGACCGCCGGCTCTGGATTGAGCAGATCATCAGCATCATGGTGGGAAACCGCTTGCAGGACGGCTACGAGCAGGGGTTCTTGTCGCAGATCGACCCAACGCACTGGTCAGCGTTCGCCCATGCCCGGGGTTTGCGGTACTACGGCACCAACCTGCGAGCCGACGACTACTCGGCCGCGCTCGCCGACTACTGGTCGCTGCTGCTCAGCTTGGCCGAGCACGGCTTCACCGAAGCCGACATGGAGCGGGCGGCCAGAACCATCAGAGCCGACCTCGAATCGGCCATCGAGGCCGCGCCCACCATTCAAGACAGCCAACGCGCCGACCAGTACGCAGCCCATTTCTTGGCCGGGGGCGACATCGGGGCAGTGGCAGACACCCGGGCTCGGGTTGAGGCCCTGCTCGATGAGGTGGAGGTCGATGCCCTGAGCGACCGATACCGGCAGATTCTGGAAGAGGGCGGCCTGATCGTGATCGCGGTTGGCGCCGATGCCTCGCAGGTCCCCTCGGTTGAGGAGATGCGGGCGGCGATCGACGCCGCCGAACCGGGCGAGCTTCCAGCGATGATCGGAGAGGCTGACGAGCTCTTGTCTGCCCCCGATCCCGTCGACCCGGTGAGCGAAGGCCCGATCGAGGCCATCGCCGACGAGCTTGAGGATGCCTATCAGTGGACATTCGCCAACGGTGCGAGGGTCATGTATGCCTACTCGGACATCTCAGAGAACAGGGTCGGCCTAGACGCTGTGTCCTGGGGTGGTTGGTCGGCGCTTTCGGAGGGCGACCGCCCGCTGGCCCAGTACCTGGCTGCCCGGGCGGTGTCCAACAGCGGGTTGGGCGATCTGAGCCCAGCCCAGATCTCCCGCTACCTGGATGATCGCAATGCCGGAGTGCAGCCGTACATAGCCGAGACCACCGAGGGATTCTCAGGCGCCTCCGACACCCCGGGCGTCGAGACGATGTTCCAGCTCATGCACCTGTACATGACGGCCTTCCAGATTGACGACCAGGCCTTCGCCGAGGCGGCCAACATCGGCGACATCATCATCTCCCTGTCCCTCTCCGACCCCGGCTGGCAGGAGGCGGTGGCGATACTGGAAGCTCGCCAGGGCGATGCCTTCGGCTGGTTCAACCCGGTTCCCTCTCAGCAGAGACTCGACTCGCTGACCGCTGAAGAGCTGCTCGGCATCTACCGGCAGCGCCTCGGCGGAGTGGATGATTTGGTGGTGGTGATAGTCGGCGACGTGCCACGCGATGTCGTGGGGCAGATGGCCAGAGCGTATGTGGGAACGCTTCCCGCGAAAGAGGCCGACAGTTTCGTCAACAGGCGCACACCTGAGCCCGAGGGGGTGCTGCGCCGCGAGGTGGTGCTTGGCCCAGACGTCCGGTCCACGCTGGCGACCTACTCTTATGAGGCTTCGCTGGAGGTGACCCCAGCGTCGCAAGTGGCCGCTGAAGTCCTGGAGGCAATTCTGGACAACCGGCTGGTAAGAGACGTCCGAGAAGACCTGGGCGACACCTATTCCGTGAACGCGTCGCTGAGTCAGAGCTTCACCCCGGCGCCCAGGATCGTCGGCGAAGTCGTCGCCACCGGCGACCCCGAGCAGATGGATGCCATCGAGGTGGAAATGGCCCGCATCCTGGCCGAGATTCATGCGGGGGAGATAACCGAAGAGCAGTTCGAGCAAGCCCGCGCCGTGGCCGGTGACAACTACGAGCTGGTCGACAATGCCGACCTGGTGGATGTGCTGCTGCGCCGGGTGTACGCCGGCGATGACGAGCTCCCCACGCCTCAGCGGATGCGCGCCGAGCTAGAAGCGCTGGAGTTGGCCGATGTGCGAGAACTGGCCGCGCTGCTCTTTGATCCCGACCAGCACATCGAGATCATCCGGGTTCTGCCCGGCTGATCCGGGCAAGCTTTTGCTCAGAGGGCGCCCGCCACGTCAGGGGGCTGCCCGGTAATCGGGCCGTACTGCTCTTCGTACTTGCTCACGTTCTCCGAGATGGCCCGCGCTATCTCGAAGACCACCGACGTGGGAACCTTCACGCGGGCCACGATTCTCGCCGGCAGGGCTTCTCCTCCGCCGGTGGACACGGGAACCACCGGCACGATGCCGAAGTCGAGCGTGAACTCGTGGGGGGTGTGCCAGACAGTCGCCTGGTTGGCGTAAACCCCCGGCAGCAGCTCGTCGGGGATGTTGAATTTGATATCGGTATGTCCGCTGTCGCTCACGCCGGCAGCTTAGGGGATGCGCCTGCGCGCGCACCCCCTTATGCTGTTGGCGCCATGGCAGTCTGGCGGGAGGAGATGTGCAATGGGGTGGAGAACGATGGGCGAAGCCGGATACCCCGGCGGCCTGGATCCGAACCCGGCGGTCTCGCCGCGCATTCAGCGCTGGGATCACGTCGGGATAGCGGTGCGCTCCATAGAGGCCGCGGTGCCGCTGTTTAGAGACGTGTTCGGCGGGCAGTTTGTGATGGGGGGCGACGATGTGCCGATGGCCATCCGCACCGCCATGTTCAAGCTTCCCGACACCGTGAAGGTGGAGCTGCTGGCGCCGCTGAACGAGCAGAGCTACCTGCGGCGCTTCATCGACGAGCGCGGGGAGGGCTTCCACCATGCGACCATATTCGTGGAAGATGTGGAGGCGACGATCGTGGATTTGGAGGCGTCCGGCTATGAGGTGGTCGACACCGACCTGCGCGAGCCCCACTGGCGTGAGACCTATGTGAGGCCCAAGTCGGGGCACGGATGCCTGTTCCAGGTCGTCGACTCGGAGCTGGGCTGGCTCGAGCCCCACCCGCGCTGCACCGTCGAGGATGTGATCGCCGGGAAATGGCGCTGGTGGAGGACCCAGATCTGGCACGTCGACCAACTGCCCGACGGCTACAGCGAGTAGGACATCGCAGCCCTAGAGCTTCTCATGCTTGCCCTACCATGAGGAACTACGAAAGATCGATGCCCCGTAGCGTCGTATGCGATGCAGGAGGGGTCCTGGTACTGGTTGGGGCGCTGGAGGGAGCGGC
>JAPYOG010000249.1 GCA_028278785.1 Candidatus Poriferisocius anaerobius
CGCGCCCGAGGCGGTTCGGTCGGACTGGTGCCGACAATGGGCTACCTGCACGCGGGCCACCAGTCTTTGGTGGCCCGATCGGCGGACGAGAACGACCTGACAGTGGTGAGCATCTTCGTGAACCCGCTTCAATTCGCTGAGGGCGAGGACTACGGAACCTATCCCCGAGACCTCGACCGGGATCTGGAGATGTGTGCTGATGCGGGTGCCGGGCTGGTGTTTGCCCCTTCCGCCGAGGAGATGTACCCGCAGGCCCCGCTCACCTCGGTGGCGGTCAAGGGGCTCAACGCGGTGCTGGAGGGGCGGTCCCGCCCCACCCACTTCGACGGGGTCACCACCGTGGTGTCCAAGCTGTTCGCCATGTTGGGGCCGGGGCGGGCCTATTTCGGCGAGAAGGACTACCAGCAACTGGCCATCGTCCGGCGGATGGCCGCCGACTTGTCTCTGCCGGTGGAGGTGGTGGGCTGCCCCACGTTCCGCGAGCCCGACGGCCTGGCCATGTCGAGCCGGAATGTATACCTCACAGCGGATGAGCGGCCTGCGGCCACCGTGCTGTGGCGTTCGCTGCAAGCCGGGCGGGATGCGGTGGTGCAGGGCAGCCGCGACCCCGGCGAGGCGGAGGCGGCCATGGCCGCGGTGCTGGCCGCCGAGCCCAAGGCCAGCCCCGACTATGCCGCCGTGGTCCACGCCGCCACGCTGGAGCGCCCCGATGTGCTGGCCGGCGAGTTGCGCCTGTTGGTGGCCGCCCGCGTCGGAAGTGCCCGCCTCATCGACAATCTAGGGCTGGACGTTGACCGGTTTTGACGCTCGTAGCTGGTTCGCTGCTGGGGGTTGTGGGACGTTGACCGGTTTTGACGCTCGTAGCTGGTTCGCTGCTGGGGGTTGTGGGACGTGAGCGGTTTTGACCCGCCGGGCGATGCGGTCTGGGCCGCGGTGAGGCTGGCCCTGGCCGAGGATGTGGGGCCACAGGGCGACCTCACGTCGTGTCTTGTCCCCCCTGGAGATGTCGCCGCGGAGATCACCGCTCGAGGCGCCGGCCGCTTGGCAGGTCGGGCCTGTGTCACCGAGGTGTTCCGACAGGTGGAGCCCTCGGTGGCGGTGCGGTGGCACGCCGCCGACGGCGACCCGGTGGCCCCTGGTCAGACGCTGGCCGCGGTCGATGGGCCCCGGGCATCAGTGCTCACCGCGGAGCGGACCGCGCTGAACTTCTTGAGCCACCTGTCGGGCATCGCCACCGAGGTGGCCCGGTATGCGTCGGTGGCGGCCGGCTCGGGTGGGGCCCGCATCCGGGACACCCGCAAGACCACGCCCGGTTTGCGGGCGCTGGAGAAGGCCGCGGTTCGGGCCGGCGGCGGCGACAACCACCGGTCGGGGCTGTCGGAGTGGGTCATGTTCAAAGACAACCACTTGGCTGGGATCTCCATTGCCGAGGGCGTGAAGTCCGCCCGCCGGCGCTGGCCCGGCCGCGCCGTCTACGTGGAGTGCGACCGGATCGAGCAGGTGGATGAGGCTCTGGCTGCCGGCGCCGATGCCCTGCTGTTGGACAACATGGCCCCCGAAGAGGTGCGGGCCTGCGTGGGCCGGGCCGCGGGGCACGACTGCCTGCTGGAGGCGAGCGGCGGCATCACCCTGGACACGGTGGCCCAATACGCGGCAACCGGTGTGGACTTCATCTCGGTCGGCCGAATCACCAACTCGGCCCCAGCCTTGGACATCGCCCTCGACATCGTTTGAGCTGTCCACTGCTTGCGCAGACATATTTCAGAACGCGCTACAGAAAACCTTCAGAACGCGCTACAAAACACTTTCAGAACGCGCTACAAAACACTTTCAGAACGCGCTACAAAACACTTTCAGAACGCGCTACAAAACACTTTCAGAACGCGCTATGGTTGCCACCGAGAGATCTCTTAGCTCTATTCCACGAAGGCGCAGCCGCAAAGGGGGCTCTAGCTGTGAGTGATCCACGGAACACGCTCACCATGCCCGATTATCTGTCGCGCGTTGCGGGGCGCGATGTCGAGAGCGCTCTGCGAAGGCGGGGAGCTGTGCTGATCGAGGGTGCGCGGGGATGCGGCAAGACCTGGCTGGCCCGGCATTTCGCCCGCAGTGAGGCCCGCCTTGACGATGAAGCGGTGGTGCTGCTGGCTGCGTCTGACCCTGCTGAAGTGCTCAAAGGCCCCGCGCCCCGGCTGCTCGACGAGTGGCAGAACGCCCCGCAGCTTTGGAACCGAGTGCGCCGAGAGTGCGACGACCGCCCAGAGCGGGGCCAATTCATACTCACCGGTTCGGCCGTCCCCCAAGATGATGTGACCCGGCACACTGGAACTGGGCGCATCAGCCGGGTGTTGCTGCGCCCGATGTCGTTGTTCGAGGCGGGGCGGTCCACCGGCGGTGTGTCGCTGAGGGGGGTGTTTGAGGGCGACGCCGTGTCGTCCATGCCCAACGAGGGGGTGGGGCTGCGCGAGATCGCCAGTGCAGTCTGCGCCGGTGGGTGGCCGCAGAATTTGGGCGAGAGCGATGGCGATGCGCTTCAGTCGGTCCGCGACTATGTGGGAGAGGTGGTCAGGGTGGACATACCCGCGGGGAGCGGGGTTCGCCATGATCCCGACATGGCGCGGCGACTCATGCTGGCCCTGTCCCACAGCGTCTCCACCGAGGTGAAGACGACCAAGCTGGCCTCGGACATGAGCATCGGCCATCCCCCGGGCCGGAACACCGTTGCCGCCTATTTGGATGCGTTGCGCCGAGTCTTCATTGTGGAAGACCAGCCGGCTTGGCCCGTCAGCCTGCGCTCCAAAGCCGTGCTGAGGAAGGAGGCCAAGCGCCACTTCGTCGATCCGTCGTTGGCTGCGGCGCTTGTCGGGGCCACTCCTGAGCGATTGCTGGCCGACCACACCATGTTCGGCCTGTTGTTCGAGTCGCTGGCAGTGCGCGATCTGCGCGTCTACTCGCAGTCCGACCTTGGCGGTGTCTTCCATTTTCGAGACAACACCGGACTTGAGGCCGATGCAATAGTCGAGCGTGTAGACGGCTCATGGATTGCAGCAGAGATCAAGCTGAACGCTGATCCAAATGTGATCGACAAGGCCGCCAAAACGCTGATCCGCCTCAAAGACAAGGTGACCCGCCAGCGCTCTGGCAACCTGGCCGCACTGGTGGTGATAACCCCTACCGGCCCCGCCTACCGCCGCCCCGACGGAGTGCAGGTCATCCCCTTGACCCTCCTCGGCCCCTGAGGCGCTGCTGAAGCCCGCCCCAGGATGTCCGGCTGAGGAACGAGGAGCTGGCAGCGGGCTAGCGTGGCGGGCTGTGAGCAGGCAAAGGGCGGATGACCAGGGTTATCGGAGGAAGCTGGTTGAGGTGGCTTTGCCGTTGGATGCGGTGAATGCGGCGTCGGCTCGGGAGAAGTCGATCCGCCATGGGCATCCGTCGACTTTGCATCTGTGGTGGGCTCGGCGGCCGTTGGCGGCTTGTCGGGCGGTGCTGTTCGCGTCTTTGGTGGATGATCCGTCGGCGCGGCCTGATCTGTTTCCTACCGAGGAGGCCCAGAATGATGAGCGGGAGCGGCTGTTCGGGCTGATCGAGGAGTTGGTGCTGTGGGAGAACAGCAACGACGCCTGGGTTTGGAGGCCCACGCGTCGGATTTGAACCCGGTGGCGGTGTTGATCAACAAGGCGCTGATTGAGATCCCGCCGCTCTTTGCGGGTCGGGCGCCGGTGAATCCCGAGGCCCAGGCGGCGGCCGGTCTGGGATCGTGGTCTGGGGCGCAGGGCCTCGCCGCCGACGTGAGGCATTACGGCGGCTGGATGCGCGACCGGGCCGAGGCGAGCATCGGACGCCTCTACCCGCAGGTGGATCTGCCCGCCGAGCACGGCGGCGGCACGGCGACGGTGATCGCCTGGATCTGGACCCGCACCGCGGTCTGCCCCAACCCGGTGTGCGGCGCAGAGGCGCCTTTGGCGTCGAGTTGGTGGCTGTCGAAGAAGAAAGGCCGGGAGGCGTGGGTACACCCGATCGTCGATTCCGCGGCCCGCACTGTCCGCTACGAGATCGGTACCGGCGCGGGCGGGCCGCCAGCGCCTCCCAAGCAGGGCCGCGCCCAGTTTCGCTGCATCTTCTGTTCTGCGGCCATCCCCACCGCCCATGTGAGAGCCCAAGCCCAGACCGAAGAGCTCGGGGCGCGGCTCATGGCCGTCGTCGCCCAAGGCGACCGCCAGCGCCTCTACCTGCCTCCGGCCCCCGAACACGAACAACTTGCCCTCAACACCCCGCCACCCCACGACCCGCCTATGGGACGGCTGCCAGGCGAAGCGCTGGGGTTTCGGGTCCAGCGGTACGGCATGTTGGAGTGGGTCGATTTGTTCACCCCCCGCCAGCTCACCGCGCTCTGCGAGTTCTCCAATCTTGTGGACGAAGCCCGCCAGCAAGCCCACACCGACGCGCTTGCCGCCGGCATGGCCGACGATCCCACCCCGCTGCGCCACGGCGGCACCGGCGCAACCGCCTACGCCGAAGCAGTGTCGGTGTACCTGGCGTTCGCGGTTGACCGGGTCACAATGGCCGGCAACTCGCTTTGCCGGTGGAATGCAGTCGGTGAGAAAGCTCAGCACTTCTTGGGCAGACAGGCCATCTCGATGATCTGGGACTTCGCTGAAGTCAATCCAATGTTCACTGCAACGGGGAGCCTTGGGACATCATTTCAAATTGTTGCCGATGTGCTAGAAGCACAATCAGGGGTTTCGTCGCCTCCCGGAAAAGCAGGCCAGGTCGATGCTTCTCGAATCGAGATCGCAAATTGTATGGTATCCACCGATCCGCCGTATTACGACAACATCGGCTATGCCGACTTGTCGGACTTCTTCTATATGTGGCTGCGCCGCAGTGTGGGGTCGGTGTTCCCAGAGGTGTGCTCGACGCTTTTGGCGCCCAAGGCCGATGAGCTGATCGCGGCGCCTTACCGCCACGGCGGCGACAAGAAGCGGGCCGAGTCGTTTTTCGAGGGCGGTTTGGGGGCCGTGTTCGCCCGGTTGCGCGAGATCCAAGATCCCCGTTTCCCGCTGAGCGTTTACTACGCGTTCAAGCAGGCCGAGACGTCTGCTGATGGCGGCACCGTGTCCACCGGGTGGGAGACCATGCTGGAGGGGCTGGTCGGGGCGGGGTTCCAGATCACCGGCACCTGGCCCATGCGCACCGAGTTGGCCAACCGGATGCGCTCTCAGGCCAGCAACGCGCTGGCGTCGTCGATCGTTCTGGTGTGCCGCTCCCGCCCCGATAGCGCGCCGCTGGCGTCGCGGCGGGAGTTCTTGGACCGCCTCGCTGTTGAGCTGCCCGATGCTCTCGCCCACCTGAGGGGCGTCAACATCGCGCCGGTTGATCTGGCCCAGGCCGCCATCGGCCCGGGCATGGCCATCTATTCCCGGTTCTCCAAGGTGATCGAGGCCGACGGAACCCCCATGGGCGTGCGCGACGCGCTGGCCGCAATCAACGCCGTGCTCGACGAGACCCTCGAGAGCGCCGAGGCCGACCTCGACGCCGACACCCGCTGGGCGCTCACCTGGCACGCCACCCACGGCTTCGATCCGGGCGACTACGGGCAGGCCGAGCAGCTCTCCAAATCCCGCAACACTTCCGTGGAAGGTCTCGTCGCCGCCGGCATCGCATCCTCCAAAGCAGGCAAAGTCCGCCTGCTCGCCCGCGATGAGCTAGACGAGCATTGGGACCCAGCCGCCGACCACCGCCCAACCGCATGGGAAGCCGTCAACCACCTCGCCCACGCCCTCGAAACCGGCGGTGAGCAGCCCGCCGCCGCCCTGCTGCGACAACTCGACGCCGTCGCCGAGGCCGCCCGCGACCTCGCCTACCGCCTCCACCACACCTCAGAGCGCAACAACGACCCCGCCGACGCCCTCGCCTACAACAGCCTCATCCAAGCCTGGCCCGAACTCACCCGCCTCGCCCACAACCCCCCCGAAACCCAAACCAACCTCGGGCTTGCATGAGGGGAAGCACACAGGCTCAGACGGAACCTCGGGGGACTACCCATTGGGCGGGTTGGCCGGTGGCCTCAGAGATGGTGTCGAAGTCCTTGTCATAGTGGAGGATGGTGAGGCTGTTGACCTCAGCCACGGCAGCAATGAGCAGGTCGGAGATTGGCAAGCGGTGTTGGCCCGCCCGGGCCAGCAGTCCTTGAACCTCGGTGGCGCGGTCGGTAACTCCTTGGTCGATGGGAAACGAGGGGATCGATTTCAGTTCTTTTCGCAGGTCTGTGTGTTCGGTGTGGTTGCGGACGCTGAAGAGAAGTTCTAGGTCGATGATCGGGCATGTCGCTACCAGCGCGGCGGGGTACAGGGGCGCGAGGCGCTGGGCTACCGATTGATGATGGCTGCGGGCCAGTGCGCTCTTGTCGGCCAGGAAGAGGGGGCCTGGCTGATTGGGTGTCACCCGTGGGCCTGTTCTCGCCGCGTTCGCTTCATGATGGCGGGGTTGCCCAGATCTTCAGCAGCCAGCTGTTGGATGTGGGCGAATAGGCGGATTCGGGCATCGCGGTCGGAGAGTTCCCGTAGCGCAGTGTTCACTGTATCCTTGATGGTGGCTCCTCCCAGCAGCTCTAGGGCCTGATCCAGCACCGCGTCGTCTATATCAACAAGCCGTTTTGTCATGGGCATAGTATATACACACTTGCTCGTCTTGTATATCCAAACAAGACCTGAACTCGACCGTCTCACTCACAGATCACCCGAGCACTCGACTGCCAAAGCGACCGTGGACACCCACCCCAGGTGGCGAGGCAAGCCTCCTTTATTCCAATCGACGCCAATCCCGTGGGTGTGGGCATGTATGAAGATATCAGTAGTTTTCCCGCTGATAACATATTTGACAATTTAATTTCATAATTTTCTACCATTTCAAGGGGATGTTGTCACTGGGGATGGTAGACTGCATGCATGGAGTTTTCGCCTGTTCTCGCTGGTCAAGCCAGGGTCGGGGCTGCGGCCGGTGGCGGTTGCGGGGCTGCGGTCGTCTCCATCGAGGGCCCATCATGATGTGAGGTCGGCTGAGCGGCTGGCCGGGCTGGCCGCGACTTGCGGGGCTCTGGCGGCGGGGGAGGTGCCGGCCGACCATGCCCGGCTGATAGCGCGGGCGTCGTCTGAGGGGCCGATCGACGAGGCCGAGCTGGTGGAGGCTGCCAGGACGCAGACCTATGACGAACTGGCCCGCACCGTCAAGCGCCAGCAGCACGAGCTGTCGGGCGACGGCGGGCAGGCGATCCACGACCGGCGACGCCAGAGACGCGCGGCCCGCCTGTTCCAGAGCGGCGACACGGGCATGTACGTGCTCAACGCCGAGCTCGACCCGGTCACCGGCAGCCACATCGCCGGGGCTCTGGCTGCCAAAGAGCGCGACCTGTGGCGCCAAGAGGATCCCAAAGCACGCCGCACCCACCAGCAGCGTGCCGCCGATGCTCTGGCCGAGTTGGTCTTGCACCCGGAGAAGGGCAAGGCGGCGGGCATCGCCCTGGTTGTGGTGGCCGACTACGACGCGGCCCGCAGGGCGCTGGTCGACGCCCGCTTGTGCGACGGCACGCCGCTTCCCGCCGAAGAGCTGGTGAAGCTGGCCTGCGAGGCCGACGTGTTCCCCGCCGTGTTCAACGCCAGGACCCAGGACCTGTGGCTCGGCCGGCGCCGCCGCTGCGCCTCAGACGCCCAGAGAATCGCGCTGATGGTGCGCGACAAGGCCTGTGTGGGCTGCGGGGCCGA
>JAPYOG010000025.1 GCA_028278785.1 Candidatus Poriferisocius anaerobius
CGACCCGCGCCGCCGGGGGCGCCGCGGGGACTGTCGGTGCTGGTCGAGGGTGACGCGGCCACGTTGTCGTGGTTGTCGCCGGGGACCGATGGCGGGTCGGAGGTGTCGGGCTATGAGGTTCGCTGGCGGCGGGGGCCGCTGTGGTCGCGGTCGTCATCGGCTGCGGCCGCCGACCGCGGCTGCGAGTTCTCCGGGTTGGTGCGCGGCGAGGACCACGAGTTCATGGTCAGGGCGGTCAACCCGCTGGGTGCAGGCCCCTGGGCCTCTGTCGGGGTCGGCGTCGGGCTGTCGGGCGACTACGCGCCGACGGTCCCGCGGCTCCAAAGCTGGTCGCCGGGCACCGGAGTGTTCACGCTGTCGGAACGGTCGCGAGTCATAGTCGCCGCCGACGATGGGACTAGACACCGGTCGGGCGGCATCCCAGGCATCCCAGAGGCGGTGCTCGGCGGAAGCGGGTCGGATTCGGGCTCGGAGAGGCGGCTTGCTGCGAGCGCAGGGGCTGCTGTGGATTCGGGCCTGGCGGTTTCGGTGTTCACCTCGTCTCGGAGGTCGCTGGACCAGGTAGCCCACAAGCTTGCCGCCGATATTTGGGACCAGACGGGTCTGGAGCTGCCGGTGGTGGGTGGCGGAGCGCAGGCTCGGCAGGGCGACATAGTGGTGGGGTTGTCGGAGCGCGCCGACACGGCTTTGTCCGTCGAGGGGTACGAGCTTGAACTGGGACCGGTGGCGGCCATAGCCTCTAACTCGACCACGGGGGTGTTCTGGGGGTCTCGGACCTTGTTGCAGCTTTTGCGGGGCAGTGGCAATGGCCGATCGGCGCCGAGTGGCCGCGCCCGCGACTGGCCATCGGCGCAGGGCCGGATACGGATGGTCTGTTTGGACACAAGCGCCAGACGGTTCGGTCTGGACGAGCTGAAGCTCTGGGTGCGGCACATGTCCTGGTACAAGATGAACGCGCTCGTCTTGTCGTCCGGCCTGGGCGCCGATGGCGGCGCGGGCCTGTCAGCGGCTGAGATATCGGAGCTGGAGGACTTTGCAGGCGACCACCATGTGGCGCTTGTCTCGGAACTTGCCTACCGGACCGGGGTCCCCCTGCTTGCCGGGCAGGGCAACCCCGGGGGAGAGGGTGTGCCCGCCGCCTCCTCGGACCCGCTCTCCACCCCGCTCGCGATGCATGGAGCGTCGGGCGCGGCGGATGCCTGCGGGGACGGCTTGGGGGTGGTCAGCTTCTCGCGCTGGCCGAACGGGCACCTTATGGCGCTGGGATCCCGGTTGGTGATCCCCGACGCTGCCGGGATGTACCGGGCGGCGCCTTCTTGGGCGCTCAACGAGGTTGGCACGGGTGTGGCCGTGGGAGGGACCCTGGCCGGGGCGGCGTCCAGCGAGTTCCTGGAGGGGCACCTGCACCGCCCGCTTGCCATTTTGGCGGACCGGTCGTGGAACCCGGCCCCGCCGCCCGACAGCGTCGAGGCGTTCTTGACCCGCTTGAGCGTGATCGGTCTGCCGCCCGGCCAAAAAGCCCCCGAAGGCGCCCGGCGAGCGACCGGTGGAGGCCCCATCCACCACTGGGCCTTCGACGAATACAAGCCGCTCCGTCAGAACCGCGGGGAGGTGGCGGCAGGGCAGGGCTGGCTGGTGGTGACCGACCGGGTCGGCAGCGCCCACGGCTTCGCCGGGGGCGCCGGTCGCAAGGCGCCCGCGGTGGATGCCTCAGACAGCATCGCGGGCGACGCGTTCTGGTTCGGCGCACGGCCCGAGTCGCTGGACAAAGACGGAGTCGAGCTGGCCGCTGTGGACATCCCCGCCCCGTGGACGCTGTCGGCATGGGTGAAGCGCACAGGCGGTCACCCCGGCGCGACCCTGTTGAGCTCTGTGGACGCGGCGATACAGCTCGAGCAGCACGACCAACCCGGAATCGGGCTTTTGGACCGCAGGTCCGAGATATGGCAGTACCACGCCTTCGACTACGCCCTGCCCTTATGGCAGTGGATTCACCTAGTGCTCGTCGCGGACGATACCGGCACGAAGCTGTATGCGAACGGGGTCATGGTCGGCGCCGTCGATGCCACAGTCCCCCTGCCGCTGAAGTCCATCGGCTTTGAGGATGCCGTTGTCCTCAAAGCCAAGCTAGATGAGATGAGGGTCTGGGACAGGGCCCTGAGCCCCGACCAAATCCGAGCCATACAGACCTACCCAGCCGATAGCAGACCCGGCCCCACCCCAGAACCTATCGAGTTCATAACAGACCCCATCGTGCCGATAAGGAACCTGCCCCCGCCATTGCAGCAGCCGACTCCCGCCGTTGAGGTGACCCTGTCCGGCGGTGGGACCGTGTCGGAGGCTTCGGGGGTGGCGGAGTTGGAGGTGGTGTTGGGCCGGGCTTTGGCGGCAGACGAGACGGTGGAGGTGCCGCTCGCGGTTTCGGGTGTGTCCGCGGCTGACTTCTCTTTGGCGCTGAAGGCGGGCGTGGGTGTGAACACCGGTGTGGCGCTGGCGGATGCGGGCTCGCTGGCGCCGAGGGTGACGCTGTCGGGCGCGGGGGCGCGGGCGGCGGTGCTGGTGTTCACCGCGGTGCAGGACCAGGTGGACGAGGGCGTGTCTGAGACCGCGGTGTTCACGCTGGGGGATCTGGCTGCCGGTGCGCCGGCGACGAATGTGGACGGCGGCGCAGAGCCCTCGGATGACGGCGATCCGGGTACTGCGGACAACACCGTGGAGGTGACGATCACCGACGACGACGATCCGCCGCCGCTGGTGGCTCAGTTCGCGTCGGCGGCGTATGCGGCGGGGGAGGCGTCGGGGTCGCGGTCCGCGTCGGTGGTGGTGAGTTTGTCTCCGGCGCCGTCTGCGCCGGTTGACGTGTCCTACACAGTGGGCGGCACTGCTGTTGGCGGGGATGATTACACGGCGCTGGCGGGGACCGTGAGGGTGGGCGTCTCGGGTACTGCGGCGATCGCCGTCACGGTGGTGGACGACAGCATCGACGAAGCTGACGAGACGGTGGTGTTGACCCTTCAGGGCGGTTCGGGCTACGAGGTGGGCTCGTCCAACGTCACCACGCTCACGATCACCGACGACGACGGGGCGCCGACGGTGAGTCTGCGGCTGGGCTCGTCGTCGGTGTCGGAGTCGGGCTCGGCTGTGGCGGTGACCGCGGTGCTGGACCGCGTGTCTGATGTGGATGTGGTTTTGGCGGTGGCCGCGGCGGGGGCGGGTTTCACGCTGTCGGATAACAGGGCGCTGACCATCGCTGCTGGGCAGACCGCCAGCACCGGGGAGGTGTCGATAACCCCCGTGGACGACAACGTCGACAAC
>JAPYOG010000250.1 GCA_028278785.1 Candidatus Poriferisocius anaerobius
CCCCGCTCACAATGGCCGATTTCGACGCCATGGATGTGGACGTCCTGAGCGGGGTGGGACAGGCCAAGGCCAAGGCGCTGGCCTCAGTCGAGGTGGAGTCGGTGCTGGACCTCTTGACCTACTACCCCCGCCGATACATAGACCGGACAAACCGAGCCGCCATCTCAGACCTGGAAGACGGCGTGGAGGCCATGGTGATGGCCCGGGTGGACAGCGTGTTCTCCAAGAAGCTCCCAGGCAGCCGAACGCTTGTCCGGGTCACGGTAAGCGATGGCACAGGCCGCTTGGGCCTGGTCTTCTTCAACCAGCCCTGGCGTGATCGCCAGCTTGCCGAGGGACAGGAGGTGGTGGTGTTCGGCAAGCTGGACCGATACCGGGGCCACGGCCAGATGACGAACCCGATAGTCGACCTGGTGGGCGACGAGACCGGGCGCGTTGTGCCCGTCTACCCCCAGTCGGGCAAGGCCGGACTCCTCACCCGGGAGATAAGGCGGTGGGTGGACGAGGCCTTGCGGCGATCCGAGCAGCGGGGGATCAGCGATCCGGTCCCGGCGTCCATGCGCCGGCGCCACGGCCTGATCGGCCGCCACCAGGCCATAGACGGCGTGCATCGCCCCGAGTCCATGGACGCCCAGCACACCGCCCGCAATCGGCTGGTGTTCGACGAGCTGCTGCGCCTCCAGCTCAAGCTCATCATGCGCAAGCGGGCCGTGGAGCGGGCCGCACTCGGAATCTCCCATCACACCAGTGGAGAGCTCGTCGGCAGGTTCACCGCCTCTCTCGGGTTTCCCCTCACCGGCGCCCAGCGCCGGGTGATCGGCGAGGTGGTGGACGATATGGCCCGCCCGGTGCCGATGCACCGCCTCTTGCAGGGTGATGTGGGGGCCGGCAAAACCATGGTTGCGGTGGCCGCAATGCTCACGGCGGTCCAGGGGGGCCACCAGGGCGCGCTGATGGCGCCCACCGAGGTGCTGGCCACCCAGCACTTCTTGGGGATTCGCTCGCTGCTGGAAGATCTGGCCGTGCCCGCATCCGGTGCGCTGCTGGCCGAGCGGCCTCTGCGGGTGGCGCTGCTCACCCATCAAACCGCGGGCGCCGAGCGGACCCGGATCAACGCCTCGCTGGCCTCGGGGGAGATCGACATCGTGATCGGCACCCATGCCCTCATTCAAGAGGGAGTGGACTTCTCCTCGCTCGGGGTCGTGGTGGTGGACGAGCAGCACCGCTTCGGCGTGGAGCAGCGGGCCGCGCTCCGGGCCAAAGGCGCCCGGGCCGCCTCTCCCGACGTGCTGGTCATGACGGCCACCCCCATCCCCCGGACCGCGGCCATGACCGTTTACGGCGATCTGGATGTCTCCACGCTGGATGAGATGCCTCCGGGAAGAACGCCGATCGCCACCCGCTGGGTCCAATCCGCTGCCGAGGAAGCCGAGGTGTGGGAACATCTCAGAGCAGAGTTGGGCAAGGGACGCCAGGCGTATGTGGTCTGTCCGCTGATCGAGGAGTCGGACAGCATAGAGGCCCGCTCGGTCACCGAGACGTACGAGCGTCTTCAGGCCCATGAGCTGGCTGGACTGAGGGTTGGCCTGCTGCACGGCCGGCTCATCCCAGCCGAGAAGGAGTCGGTGATGGACTTGTTCCGAAGCGGGGGCATCGATGTGCTGGTGTCCACCACCGTGATCGAGGTGGGGGTGGATGTGCCCAATGCCACCATCATGGTGATCGTGGACGCGGACCGGTTCGGGATCGCCCAGCTTCACCAGCTCAGGGGCCGCGTGGGCCGGGGCGAAGTGGAGTCCACCTGCTTTTTGCTGGCCGCCGACGCCGTGGGGGTTGCAGCGGAGCGGCTTCGGGCCTTGGTGTCGACCACCGACGGCTTCGAGTTGGCCGAGGCCGACTTGGAGCTGAGGGGCGAGGGCGCGATCTTGGGCGAGAGGCAGAAAGGCCGCAGCGATTTGCTGCTCGCATCCCTGCGGCGGGACAAGCAGTGGGTGGCGTTGGCTCGGCAGGCCGCCGGGGAGCTGCTCGACGATGATCCCGAACTGCGGGGCCACGCAGAGCTCCGCCGCGAGGTGGAGCTGCTCCTGGTAGACGACGATGCCGACTATCTGATGAAAAGCTGACACGCTGGGGTAGACGATGATGTTGCGGATCATTGCCGGTTCGGCCAAGGGCCGGCGTTTGCGTACGCCCGAGGGCATGGAGGTGCGCCCTTCCACCAGCAGGGTCCGCGAAGCCGTGTTCAACTCGCTGCACAGCCTGGGCTGTGTGGAAGGGGCCGATGTGCTCGACCTGTTTGCCGGATCGGGGGCGTTGGGGCTGGAGGCACTGTCGCGGGGCGCGGCTTCCGCCACGTTTGTGGAGTGCGCGCCTCCGGCGCTGAGCGCCCTGCTGTCCAACATCGACGCCACCGGATTCGCCGACCGCAGCCGAGTGGTTCGCGGCGATGCCATGGCCGAGTTGCCCCGGCTGGAACCGCGCTACAGCGTGGCCCTGTGCGATCCTCCCTACGGGTTTGCCAGATGGCGCGAGTTGCTGGCGCTGATCCCTGCCGATGTCGTGATGGCGGAGTCGGATCGAGAAGTGTCGCCCGGCCATGATTGGGTTGTCCTCAAATCCCGGCGCTACGCGGGTACCGTTGTGGTGATCGCCAGCCGGCGGCGGCAACGGGCAACGCCCAAGGAGAATTGCTTGTGACGCGCGTACTGTTCCCGGGATCGTTCGATCCCATTCACAACGGGCACGTGGAGATCGTGGAGACAGCGGCGCGCCTGTTCGAAGAGGTGATCGTGGCAGCGGTCCGCAATCCGCTCAAGACCCCCTTGTTCGAGCTGGAGGAGCGGCGGGACATACTGGAAGAGTGCTTTTCCCACCTGCCCAACGTGCGTACCACCTTGTTCGCCAAGCTGGTCGTCGACCTGGCAAGGGACGAGGGAGTCGATTTCATCGTGAAGGGCCTCAGAGCGGTCTCGGACTTTGAGAACGAGCTTCAGATGGCCCAGATGAACCAAGCTGTGTCCGGGGTCCACACCCTGTTCATACCCTCGGCCAGCAAGCATTCTTTTCTGGCCTCCAAGCTGATCCGCGAGCTGGCCCGCTTTGGAAAGGAGATCGATTCCATGGTTCCCCCCCCGGTGGCCAAGCGACTCATGGAGAGGTATGCCGATGGCTGACACCAACCCCAACGCCCCCGCGTCCCAGCATTCGGTGGCTGGGACCTTTGTGGATCCCGAGTTCGATCTGCTGCTGCGTCGGGCCATCGAGCTGGTGGACGCGGCCCGGCCCATGCCTTTGTCGGCTTCTTCGATGATCAACAAAGAGGAGGTCCTGGAACTGCTCCAGAGCTGCCTCAACCGCCTCCCCGAGGAGATGAGGGCCGCCCGGTGGCTTTTGAAGGAGCGGGAGGACTTCTTGAAGAGGATCCACCGGGAGGGCGACGAGATACTCTTGGCCGCCCGCTCGCAGGCAGAGGCCATGGTGCAGCGCACCGAGGTGGTCAAAGCAGCCGAGCATCGGGCGCGGCGGATGGTCGAGGAAGCCGAAGCCACCGCCCGCAGGCTGCGCTTGGAGACCGAGGACTATTGCGACACGAAGCTGGGAAGCTTCGAGAATGCTCTCGAGCGGATTCTGAACACTGTCAAAGAGGCAAGAACCCGGTTGCAGGGCGACCCCCTCGCGGACCTCGTCCGGGCCCGCGAGCCCGAGTCCGCGCCGGCGCCCGACGACGGCTTCTTCGATCAGGACACCGAGAGATAGCAAGACCGGCAGCGAGTTCTTCTGGGAGGCGACATGTCCGGGGATTCCAAGCGCGCCAGCACTCTGGCTGTTCCGGTGGCAGAGCTGCTGAGGAGTCCGGGCGCGCACCGCGCCTTGTCGCTCCAGGCCGATCTGGCCGGTCTGTCCACCACCGATGCCGAGGTGCTCGGACCGGTCCATCTCGGGATACGGCTGGAATCATCGCTAGGCGGAATCGAGGCCTCAGGCACGTTGGCCGCAAGGTGGAGGGGTTCATGCCGGAGGTGCCTGGCCCCCATTGAGCAGGCGGTGCGACAGGAGTTCAGAGAGATGTTCAGCGTCTCGCCAACCGACGAGGAGACGTATCCGATTTGCAACAGCGAGGTGGATCTCTCGCCCATGGTTCGCGATTGCCTCGTCCTGGCTCTGCCGCTTGCTCCGCTGTGCTCACAGGACTGTGCCGGGCCGGCGCCTGATTCCTATCCCGTGGACAACACGGGGATTGCCGCCGGAGAGCGTCTGAAGGATTCTCGGTGGGCTGCGTTAGACGCACTGCGAATCACCCGGTAAATTGATGATCCGGCAAATTCGCGGCATGTGCCGGCACCCCGTAGTCGGCGGCGCGGCATTCTCCCCACACCGCCCTCCAAACCATCCCGACATTGACATAGGAGCTCACCGAGGACCGTGCTATGGCTGTACCCAAGAAGAAGACATCCAAGGCGAAAAGCCGCAGCCGTCGGGCGTCGGCCTGGCGGATAGCCAACCCGGCGCAGAGCGCATGCCCCCGATGCGGATCCGCCAAGCCTCCGCACAGGGTGTGCAGGGTGTGCGGCTGGTATGGCGGACGCGAAGCCGTCGAGGTGGCATAGCAGCCGACAGCTTCCCCGTGGAGAGCGTTTTTTGACGCCGCTTCCGGTTGCAGTCGATGCAATGGGGGGCGATGACGCCCCTCAATCGGTGGTGAGCGGCGCGCGGCTCGCGGCGCAGCGGGGCATCCCCATCGTGTTGGTGGGCCAGCCCGACAAGCTGTTCGACGCCGCCGACTTCGAGGTGATCGCCGCGTCGCAGGCCATAGCCATGGAAGCCGAGGCGGCCGCCAGCGTGCGGAAGTTGAAGGACTCCTCATTGGTGCGGGCTGCGGAGGCGGTGCGCGATGGACGTGCCTGCGCCATAGTCAGCGCCGGCAATACGGGTGCGGCAATGGCTGCGTCCATGCTGAGGATGGGACGCATCCGGGGAGTGTCCAGACCGGCAATCGCCACGCCGATCATCGTTCCCGGTCGGGCTTGGCCCAATGTGCTGCTCGATGCCGGCGCCAATGCCGAGTGCAGCGCCGAGTGGCTGGTGCAGTTCGCCCAAATGGGCGCGGTGTACTGCCGCGACCGCTGGGGTGTTGCCGAGCCCCGGGTCGGGCTGCTGTCCAACGGGGAAGAGGCCGGCAAAGGATCGCCGCTGGTCAAAAAGGCTTTCAGCCTTCTCGAAGACGGGGCGTGGCAGGAGCGGGCGGGCGCGGCGTTCGCCGGCAACGTGGAGGGGCGGAACCTGTTGGAAGACCTCGTGGATGTGATCGTCACCGACGGCTTCACCGGGAATGTTGCCCTCAAGACCGCAGAGGGGGTGGCGAAGCAGCTTATCGGGGCGCTTGTCGGGGCATTCGACTCCTCAGAGGACGCCCGCCGCGGCGCCCGGCTCTTGATGCCGGCCCTGGCGCCTGTCTATGAGGAGTTCAGCCCCGACTCCGTCGGCGGGGCAATCCTGCTCGGAGTGGCGGGAGTGAGCATTATCAGCCATGGGGCATCGTCGCCGGTGGCGCTGGCCAATGCCATCCAAGTGGCCTATGAACTGGCCCAACGCGACACTGTCGGGTCGCTTGGCCGGATATTCTCCCCGAAATAGGGGTCTTTGCCCCTGATTCCCCGTGTTGGTGGGAGCAGAGCAAAACAGGCGTATACTTCTGGGGCGCGGAGATGTCGAACAGCCCCGGAGATGATGTGCCGTCTGAAACCCATGTCGAACAAAGTCCGCTGGATCGCGACGGGGTTCTGAGCCTCGTCACCGAGTGCCTGGCCGACATCTTGGAGGTCCCGTCCGACAGGATCGCCGAGGGGCAGGCGTTCGCCGACGATCTGGATGCCGACTCACTCGCTCTCATCGAGCTGGTGGAGACTCTGGAGGAGGAGCTGAGCGAGAGGACAGTGGGGTTCAGAATCGACGACGAGGACTTGGAGGATCTGAAGACGGTGCGAGACGCCGTCGATTACGTCTACGGCCGATTGAGCCGAAGCTCCTGAGTTCCGAACCCGGCCTCGAAGCTCTTGCGGAGCGACTCGGATATCGGTTCGCTCAGCCCGGCCTGCTGGAAGAGGCGCTCACCCACCGCTCCTGGGTTGTCGGCAACGCGGGGTCGTCGTCGAACGAGCGGCTGGAGTTTCTGGGCGATGCGGTTTTGGCCCTGGCGGTTACCGACCACATCTACGCCTCCTATCCGCAGATGGCCGAGGGCCAGCTAGCCCAGCTCCGGGCCGAGGTTGTCAGTGCCGAATCCCTGGCCGGCCTGGCGGTGGACCTGAGGCTGGGCGAGGCGCTCCGCCTGGGCCGCGGCGAGCAGGCGTCCGGGGGCCGGGAGAAGCCGTCCATCCTCTCGGACGCGATGGAGGCGGTGATCGGCGCAGTCTACTTGGACGCTTCTTTGGAGGAGCTGCTAGCGCTGGTCCGGGGTTGGCTCGGCGACCGCATCGCCTGTGCGTCACGGGTTCCCGGCATCCGCGACTTCAAAACCCGGTTGCAGGAGTACTGCGCTCGAAGCGGCCTGGATGCCCCTGAGTACTTGCTCTCGGAGAAGGGTCCTGATCACGCCAAGCAGTTTCTTGCAGTGGTGAGCGTTGACGGCCAGGAGAGGGGGCGGGGTGAGGGCCGGTCGAAAAAGCAGGCCGAGCAGGCCGCAGCGGCATCGGCGTGGGAGGCCTTCGATCCGCAGATGCCCGCAGCACCCGAGATCCCGAAAACAGCTGTAGGAGCAGGGCAATGATCGCACTCCCCGAGGTCGAGACCATTCGCCGCGATTTGGACAGGGAGCTGTCCGGTTTGCGCATCAAATCGGTGGAGGTGGCCCACGCCGGGCTCGCCAAGCGGTCGGGAGGCAGGAACAAGCTCGCCGGTCGGCTGGAGAAGACGAAGATCACCAGTGTTCGCCGCCGGGGCTTGTTCTTGATCTTCGGCTTGGACAGCGAAGACGCTATCGTCGCCAATCTCGGCAGCGGGGGCCGGCTTCGGCGCCACGCCAACCGAGACCAGCTCGAACCCGACACCTTGTTGTCGATCACCTTCACCAAGAGCGGGCAGCTTCGATTGGTGGACGGGGTCGGCGATGCAGAGTTCTTCCTCGCCAGCGCCGAGAAACTGCTGGAGGAGGTTCCCGAACTCGGTGGACTGGGCATCGACCCGCTGGATCAGCCGGTGCCATGGCGGATTTTCGGGCAGATGATCCTGGCCCAAGACGCCAAGCTGAAGGCGGTGCTGACCGATGACCGGGTGGTGGTCGGGTTGGGGGAGGTGTATTCCGACGAGATTCTGTTCGCGGCGGGCTTGCGCTACGACCGCCTGACCAGTTCGCTGGGGCCCCAAGAGGTGAGGCGCCTGCACCGGGCGATGGTGGAGACTCTGCATGACGCGGCCAAATACCGCGGCGCCACGCTGGAAGGCGGAAGCTACGTCGATGTTCACGGCCAACCCGGCGGCTACGACGAGTACCTCAACGTGTTCAAGCAAGCGGGCAGGAACGGCCGCCCATGCCCCCGCTGCCACCGCCCCATACAGAAGTACCGCTTCCGTCGCCGCTGGACGTACTACTGCGAGCAATGCCAGATCTGAGCCGCGACGGGCATCTGGTCCATCGGGACGAGAATCTGGGTCGGGGCAAGTTCCGCTATTGGCGGGCGTCTGCTGGGTAGGGTCGAATCGGTGTTCTTGAAGGCTCTGACGCTCAAGGGGTTCAAATCTTTTGCCGATCCCACCACGCTGGTTTTCGAGCCTGGCGTGACGGCGATCGTCGGTCCGAACGGCAGCGGCAAGTCGAATGTGGTGGACGCGGTGGCATGGGCGTTGGGAGCGCAGGCCCCGACGTCGGTGCGCTCCTCCAAAATGGACGACGTCATCTTCGCCGGCACCTCGTCCCGACCCGGTTTGGGACGTGCCGAGGTGTCGCTCAGCATCGACAACAGCGCACGGCTCCTGCCCGTCGAGTTTGAGGAGGTCACCATCACCCGCACGCTGTTCCGCAGCGGCGACAGCACCTATGCCATCAACGGGGTTCCCTGCCGGCTCCTCGACGTCCAAGAGCTGCTGAGCGATTCAGGCCTTGGCCGCCAGCAGCATGTGATCGTGTCCCAGC
Source organism: Candidatus Poriferisocius anaerobius (assembly GCA_028278785.1). Taxonomy (GTDB): domain Bacteria; phylum Actinomycetota; class Acidimicrobiia; order Acidimicrobiales; family Bin134; genus Poriferisocius; species Poriferisocius anaerobius. Next base: position 8,129 of record JAPYOG010000250.1, read on the forward strand.
GCCAAATCGACGGTGTCCTGAGCGCCCGCCCGGAGGATCGCCGGGCGGTGATCGAGGAGGCGGCCGGCGTGTTGAAGCATCGCCGCCGCAAGGAGAAGTCGGAGAGGCGGCTGGCGGCCACCGAGGCCAACCTAACCAGGCTGGCCGATGTGGTGCGGGAAATTCGCCGCCAGCTTCGGCCGTTGGAACGCCAAGCCGAGGCAGCCCGCCGACACGGCGGTTTGCTCGTCGAGCTGGATGGCCTCCGCCGACACCTCTTCGGCCGAGAGATCGACCAGCTTCGCCGCCGTGTGCGGCAGATCACCCAAGACCAGGCCGCTGACCGCCGGGAGACGGGGCGGCTCGAAGTCCAGGTCGAAGCCCTGGACAGGGATCTGGCCGCAGCCGAGTCCCAGCTTGGGGCAGTCGATGGGCAAGACGTGGGCGATGCCCTGATGCGCTTCGAGGCGCTGGCCGAGAGGCTGCGGGGGCTGGGGGCGCTCTTGGCGGAGCGCCGCCTGCGCCTGCACCGCGAGCGAAGCGCCGGGGTCGACGAAGACGTGGTGGCCACGCTGGAAGCCGAATCGGATCGCCTGGCCGGGGAATTGGACAAAGTGCGAGCAGACGCCGACGCGCTGCTGCCCCGGGAGGCAGAGGTGGCTGATGCGGAGCAGCTTCTAGAGCATCAGCGCCAGGAGTTCAATCGGCAGTGGGGTGATCGCGCTGGCAGGGATTCGGGATCCGATGCGCCTCGGGTCAAGGGCGAGATCAGGGTCTTGGAGGGGTCTATACAACGCGACCAGGCCGAGGCGGAGCGGTTTGCGGCGACTTTGGAGGAGTCGGAGGGGCGCCGTGCCTCGCTGGTGGAAGCACTCGACAGATGCTGGTCTGAGGCCGCCGAGGCCGAGGCCGCCCAGCAGTTGCGGCAGCGGGAGCTTGAAGCAGCCGAGCAGTCGGTGGGGACCGCGCGGGGGGCGGGCGAGCAGGCCAGGGCAGCTTTGGCCCGAGCGGCTGGCGATCGCCGTGCCTGGGATGCCCGGATCGAGGCCCTGTCGGCGGCCTTGGACGAGGCCCGCGACCGGTCGGGTGCGGAGTGCCTCGCCGGGATCGATGGCGTGGTAGGGACCCTGCTCGAGATCGTCGACATAGATCGGGGGTGGGAGGACGCTTTTGAGGCAGCAGCAGGCGAAGCTGTGGCGGCGGTCGTTGCCGCTGACACCGAGGCAGCCATGAGGGCCGTCGCCACCTTGGAGCGCGACAGCGTAGCCGGCGCGGTGCTGGCTCTCGGCGGCGCGGGCGCCCCCGCGCCCCTCCCGGCCGCGGGCGCCCCCCTTCGCCCCCATGTGCGCTCATCGGTTTCGGGCGTGGACAGGCTGCTCGACGCTTTGATCGGCGGAGTGGGCGTGGTTGACAGCAGCGAGCAGGCCGCCGCGGCGGCGATC
>JAPYOG010000251.1 GCA_028278785.1 Candidatus Poriferisocius anaerobius
TGGATCGACTGGGTCATGGCCTGGCCTATGAGGTCGAGCTTGCGAACCTGCTCGATGCGGGCGGTGGCCTGCTCCAACTCCCGCTTGGAGAGCAGCTCGTTGAAGATCCCGCAGGCGTGGGCCAGGCAGATGACCACCACGTCGCGCGGGCTGGGAATCTCGTTGCCGAACAGCACCTCCATGATCCGCAGCTTCACCTCCTTCTCAGCCTCCCCGTCTACCGTCGGGTAGCGGCGTGAGCGGAACACCCACAAGAACCGGTCCTCATGGCGCTCGAGGATGCCCCGCTCCACCAGCCTGGACAACGCCTCCTCCCTGATCTCCGGCGCCTGGCGGGCCAGATGCTCCACCCAGTGGCGGGCATCCCTGCCCGGCCCTTGGGCGATCATGGCCAGCGTCGGGTCCAGAAGGCTGTCGCCCACCGGGGTGTCATCGACCAGTGTCAGGCTCTCCAGATCGGTGTCGATCCGGTTCTCCATCGCCAGCTCCATGAGCACCGCCCCGGCCACCGACCGGTCGATGGACGACTGGGGCACGTTGACGAGCTTCCCGTCGTCGCGCAACAACAGGAGGAGGATTTCTTCGACGAATCGCAACATGTGCCCAACGATAGGCGATGACCTCCCCGCCGTCTTGACGGAAAGCCTCAACCAACCGGTTGACTGGTCAATTGCCGCCCTCTGCGACCTCCACTTGGATGCGGGTGAAGCCGTTGCCGCTCACATCATGGCCGGCGGCCCGGAGGTTGGCGACGGCCTGCTCGGCGATGTCGGTGCGGAACGCGCCGGCATCGGGCGCCGCCTGGAGGATGCCCTGGGACGTGGCCACATCGATGGTCTGGTCGTACAGGGCTTGTTCCATGACACCAACTCCACCGGGAGAGGGCCAGATGAGGGCGTTGACCTCGTTCATCATCCACGCCTGGTGCGAGGGGCCGCCGAAGGGCGGCGACGCCGCCAACACGATGTCGACGCACTCCTGGAAGTTGTCGCGGCAGTGGATCCAGCCCCGCAGAGACGCCTCCACGAAGCGCACCGCCATATCGCGGTACTCGGGGTCGTCCTCGAGCCGGTCGGCGTCGGCCCAGATGGCGTCTTGCAGCATGGCCGTGCCCACCTCGTTCCAGTCGATGACCGACAGGTCCTCGGGCTGGAAAAGCTCTCCGGTGTCGGGGTTGACGGTCTCGAGCACTTGGGCGTACTCGTTGTAGGTCATGGCCTGGGCCGCATCGATGTCGCCGTTGATGAGCGCGGTCATGTTGAAGTCCTGCTGCACCAGGGTCACATCGGACTGCGGGTCGAGGCCGACGCTGTTGAGCCCCGCGAAGAGCTCGAACTCGTTGCCGAAGCCCCAGTTGCCCACCAGCTTGCCCTCCAGGTCGGCCGGGCCGTCGATGCCGGCGTCGGCGAACGACACCTGCAAGGTGCCGCTGCGCTGGAAGACCTGGGCGATGTTGGTGATGTTCAACCCCTCCTCACGGGGCACCAGGCCCCGCGGCACCCACGAGATGGCGAAGTCGGCGCCGCCGGAGTCGAGCACCGTGGCCGGCACGATGTCGAGACCGCCGTCGATGATGGTGACGTTGAGGCCGACATCCTCGTAGAACCCGAGGTCGCGAGCGGCAAAGTAGCCGGCGAACTGCGACTGCGGGACCCATTGGAGCTGAAGCGACACTTCCTGGGCTTCTCGGACATCCGCATCGTCGTCGTTGCCGCACCCGGCGGCGACGACCACCAAGGCGGCAAGCAGGGCCAGCAGGCACCGGGCTCTTCGTGTTCTCATGTTGTTTCCTTTCATGTTTCCTCCCTGTGGGATCGGATTAGCGAGTGCCAGGGCATCGCCCAGCGTTCGAGTACTGCGACCGACGCGTACAACACGGCGCCTATGGCGGTCCCGGCCAGCACCGCCGCCCACGCGTCGTCGTATCGGGTGAGGCCCGCCGACTGCGTGATCATCGGGCCTAGGGCGTCCTGCCGGCCTCCGAAGTACTCGGCGACGATCGCGGCGATGACGGCCAGCGACGTAGCCAGCTTCAGCGCCGTGAAGAAGAACGGCATGGCGTTGGGAACACGCACCTCGCGAGTTGTCCGGGCCCGGCCGGCAGCGTAGGACTCCATCAGCTCGATCTGGCTTCGGTCCACCTGGGTGAGCCCTCTGGCGGTGTTGATGAAGATCGGGAAGAACACGAGGGCCACCACGATGGCCTGGTTCGAGCGGGGCGAGGTGAGCCCGAACCAGTTGTTGAAGATGGGCGCCAGGGCGATGATCGGAATGGCGTTGACGGCCACTGCCAGCGGGGTGATCGTCTCGTTGGCGGTTCGGAAGCGGGTAACCAGCAAGGCGGCGAGGACACCGAGGATGACGCCGGCGGCCAATCCCGACACCACCACGAAGCCGGTGATGCGGGCGCCCCTGAACACTGCATCCCAGTTGTCGATGAACGCGCCGGCGATCTCGCTGGGCGGGGGCAGGACGAACCCGTCGGAGCTGAAAACAGACAGCACGCCCTCCCACAGCCCGAACAGCGCCACACCGGCCACGATGGGGGCGGAGAACCCCTTCAGCGAGTTCACCCCTCCACCTCCCGCAGGGCGGCGCGCACCTCGGTGACCTTGCTGAAGAACGCCGGATCGTCGCGGGTGGAGGCTTGGCGGTCGCCGAGGCCCACGTCGATGACCGCCGCGATCCTGCCGGGCCGGGGCGACATCACCACCACGCGAGTGGACAGATACACCGCCTCGGGGATCGAGTGGGTGACGAACACCAGCGTGGTGCCGGTGTCTCTCCAAATCCGCAGCAGTTCGTCCTGCATGTGCTCACGCGTCATCTCGTCGAGCGCTCCGAACGGCTCATCCATCAACAAGATCGACGGGCTGAACGCGAGCGCCCTGGCGATGGCCACCCGCTGCTGCATGCCGCCCGACAGCTCAGACGGGTGGTGCTTGGCGAAATCGCCGAGCTTGACCAGCTCCAGCATCTCCGAGGACCGCCGCCGCCGGTCGGCTTTCGACCATCCCATCAACTCGAGGGGCAGTTCGATGTTCTTGGCCACGGTGCGCCAGTCGAACAGCCCCGATGTCTGAAAGGCCATCCCGTAGTCCCTGTCGAGGCGGGCCTGCTCCGCGGGCTTGCCGTTCACCTCCACCGAACCTGTTGTGGGCAGCGCCAGCGAGGAGATCAACCGCAGCAAAGTGCTCTTGCCGCAGCCCGACGGGCCGATGAGCGTGATGAACTCCCCCGGTTCAACGGCCAAGTCGATATCGGCCAAAGCCTCCACCTGGCTGCTCTTTCCCGGGTTGAAGACCTTGGTCGCCCCGCGGATGTGGATCGCGTTCACGCGGCCGCTCCCCTGCCCCAGCGGCCGACAACGAGCCGCTCGACCCCGGTCACCGCCAAGAACACGAATATCCCCAGCACGGCGGCCCCCAGGACGCTGGCGAACAGGCGGTCGGGGCCGGTGGTGTAGTTGAACGCCTCTCGGAGGATCCGCCGCCCGAGGCCGCCCTCGACCCCGGCGGATATCTCGCCCACGATGGCGCCCACGATGCTGGCCGTGGCCGCGATCTTGAGCGCTGCGAACAGGTACGGCAGCGAGGCGGGCAGCCGCAGGCGCCAGAGCGTCTGGCCCCAGTTGGCGGCGTACGACTCCATCAGCTCCCGGTTCTCGGGCCGGGGCGATTGCAGGCCCCGCAAACCGTTCACCGCCACCGGGAAGAACGTGAGGTAGGTGGCGATGACGGAGACAGACATCCAGTCCTGCCACTCCCACGGGAAGAAGTCGAAGTTCTTGCGCCCCCAGATCACGATGATCGGCGCGATGGCGATGAGCGGAATGGTCTGGCTGGCGATCACATAGGGAAGCAGGCCCTGTTCAAGCCGCCGCCACTGGGCGAGGGCCAGCGCAATGGCCATGCCGATTGCCGACCCCACCAAGAAGCCGGCAAAGGCCTCCCGCAGGGTGAACACCGCCTCGTCCAGGAGAATGCGGATGTAGATCCGGTCCTGGCCCCCGGGGGTCTCCCAGAATTGGCCGAAGATCTCGCTTATCGGAGGCATGTTGAGGTCGTCGGTGCGGGGCAGAACCGATCCGACCACTGCCCAGCCGTGCTGGCGGTCGTCGATGGCCTGGCCGAACGCCTTGTAGCCGGTGTACAGCCCGGCGAGCAGGGCCAGGAACAAAACGAAGGTAGCCGTCTGGCGGGCGATTCGCACTCTGGTTCGCCCCTAGCCGGCCATCGCGGGGATGATCCGCTGGCCATAGGCGTCGAGGGTCTCGCCTTTTTGGTCGTGCATGAGGTAGATGGCGAATTGGTCCACCCCCAGGGCTTCGAGCTCCCGCAGCCGGGCCAGGTGGGCGTCCTCGTCGCCGAGGAGGCAGAAGCGGTCGACGATCTCGTCGGGAACGAAGTCGGTGTGCTCGTGGCCGGCTTTGCCGTGCCCGCTGTAGTCGTAGCCCTCCCGGCCGGCGATGTAGTCGGTGAGCGCCTGGGGCACGCCCGAACCCTGGTCGCCGTATCGGCCCACCAGGTCGGCCACGTGGTTGCCCACCATGCCGCCGAACCAGCGGCACTGGTCTCGCTGGTGGCCGATGTTGTGGCCGACATAGGCGGGGGCGGCCACGCATACGTACAGGCTGTCGGGATCCCGGCCTGCCTCCTCAGCGGCCCGGCGGACGGCGGCGATGGTCCATTCGGCGATGACCGGATCGGCCAGCTGGAGGATGAAACCGTCGGCCTCGGCACCGCACAGGCGCAGCGCCTTGGGCCCGTAGGCCGCCATCAGCACCTTTAGCTCGGACTGGCCGGCCCAGGGGAAGCGCTGCTGGGTGCCGCTGTAGCGTGCCTCACGGCCTTCGGCGAGGTCTTTGATCACCCGCATGGCCTCGCTCAGGGTGGCCAGGCTGCGGGGCTTGCGGCCGATGACCCGCATGGCGGAGTCGCCCCGGCCGATGCCGCAAACGGTGCGGTTGCCGAACATGTCGTTGAGGGTGGCGAAAAGCGACGCTGTGACAGTCCAATCCCGGGTGCCGGGGTTGGTGACCATGGGCCCGACGACCATGCGGTTGGTGGCCGACAGCATCTGGCTGTAGATCACATAGGGCTCTTGCCACAGAACGTGGCTGTCGAAAGTCCAGCCGTAGCTGAAGCCGAGCTCCTCGGCCCGCTTGGACAACCCCACCACCTCCCAGGCCGGGGGATCGGTTTGGAGGACGACTCCGAAATCCATCACTGCTCCCTGTTCGTGTTCGTGTTCGGGCGGCGCGGGCCAGGGTCCTTACTCATTGGTCGGAAAGCCCAGGTCCACTGAGCTGGTGGCGGGGTCGGGCCAGCGGGAGGTTACGACCTTGGGGCGGGTGTAGAAGCGGATCCCCTCGGGGCCGTACATGGTGGTGTCGCCGAACAGGGAGTCCTTCCACCCGCCGAAGGAGTGGTAGCCCACCGGCACCGGGATGGGCACGTTGATCCCCACCATGCCGGCGTCGGCCTCGGCTTGGAAGCGGCGGGCCGCCCCGCCGTCGCGGGTGAAGATGGCGGCGCCGTTGCCCCATGGGTTGTCGGCGATGAGCCCGACGGCCTCGGCGTAGGTCTCGCACCGCACCACGCTGAGCACGGGGCCGAATATCTCGTCGCGGTAGGCGTCCATGTCGGCGGTGACGTCGTCCAGCAGCGACACCCCCAGGAAGAAGCCGTCGCCGTCGAACCGGGCGTCGCGGCCGTCGACCACCACGGTGGCCCCCTGCTCGGCGGCCGAGCCGATGTAGCCGGCCACCCGGTCGCGGTGCTCCCTGGTGATCAGCGGCCCCATGTCCGAGGCCGGATCGGCGCCGTCGCCGATGACCAGCTTCTCCATTCGGAGCTTGATGGCCTCCACCAGCGGGTCGGCCACCTCGCCCACGGCGGCCACCACCGAGATGGCCATGCAGCGCTCCCCGGCCGAGCCGTAGGCCGCCGACACCGCCGAATCGGCCGCCAGCTCCACATCGGCATCGGGCAGCACCACCATGTGGTTCTTGGCCCCGCCCAGCGCCTGAACCCGCTTGCCGTGCGAAGTGCCCGTGGCGTACACGTAGCGGGCAATGGGCGTGGAGCCCACAAAGCTGGCCGCTTCGACGTCGGGGTGCTCCAGCAGCCGGTCCACCGCCGTCTTGTCGCCGTGTACCAGGTTCAGCACGCCGGGCGGGAAGCCCGCCTCCTGGAACAGCTCGGCGATGAACAGCGGCGCCGACGGGTCTCGCTCGGAGGGCTTGAGCACGAAGGTGTTCCCGCAGGCGATGGCGTTGGGGACCATCCACATGGGGACCATGGCCGGGAAGTTGAACGGCGTGATCCCGGCCACCACCCCCAGCGGGCGGCGCGCCGTGTACACGTCCACCCCGGTGGACGCCATCTCGCTGTGGGCGCCCTTGAGGTGCTCGGCCAGCCCGCAGGCGAACTCGATGTTGTCGATGGCCCGGGCCACCTCCCCCAGCGCGTCGTTGTGGACCTTGCCGTGCTCGGCGGTGAGCCGCCGGGCGATCTCGGCGGCGTTGTCCACCACCAGGTTCCGGAAGGCGAACATCAACGCGGTGCGCCGGGCGACCGATGCGTCGCCCCACTCCCCGAACGCGGCCTTGGCCGAGGCCACCGCGGCGTCCACCTCGGCGGCCGACGCCAGCGACAGCACGCCCGTCTGCTGCCCGGTGGCCGGGTTGAAGACCGCAGATGTCCGCCCCGAGGCGCCGGCTGCGGCTCGACCGTCGATCAAATGATGGATCTCACGCATTTCTCCCCCTCCCCCGTGTGGTCCAAGGTTCAGATCAGATAGGAGCTGAGGCCGCGGCGCAGGTATTTCCCGTGGCCCATGGCACCCAGGTACTGGTTGTCGTCGATGATGACCCGGCCCCTCGACAGCACGGTGTCCACATGGCCGCTTACCTCGATCCCCTCGTAAGCCGAGTGGTCGATGTTCATGTGGTGGTTGTCGACGCTGATGGTCCAGGTTGCCCGGGGGTTGTAGACGACGATGTCGGCGTCGGCGCCGGGCTGGATCACCCCCTTGCGGGGGTAGAGGCCCATCATGCGGGCCGGGGTGGTGGAGCACAGCTCCACCCAGCGGGGCAGGGTGATCTCCCCGGCCGCCACCCCCTGGTAGATCAGGTCCATCCGGTGCTCGACGGTGCCGATGCCGTTGGGAATGGCCCGGAAGTCGCCTGCGCCCAACTCCTTCTGCTCCTTCATGCAGAACGGGCAGTGGTCGGTGGACACCACGGCCAGGTCGTTGGTGCGCAGCCCCTTCCACAGCTCGTCCTGATGGTGGTCGCGGCGGGGGCGGATCGGCGTGGAGCACACGTACGCGGCGCCGTCCCAGCCTTGGTCCAGGTGCTCCTCGAGGCTGAAGTACAGGTATTGCGGGCAGGTCTCGGCGAACACGTTGGCGCCGCCGTCGCGGGCGATGGCCACCTGCTCCAACGCCTGCTTGGCGGAGAGATGCACGATGTAGAGGGGGGCGGCGCCCACCTTGGCGAGCTGGATGGCCCGGTGGGTGGCCTCCGACTCGAACTCGGCCCGGCGCACGTACCCGTGGTTCACCGGGTCGGTCTCGCCCCGCTCGAACGCCTGCTCGGCCAGCACGTCGATGGCGATCCCATTCTCGGCGTGCATCATCAGGAGCCCGCCGTTGCCGGCGCACTGCTGCATGGCCCGCAGGATCTTGCCGTCGTCGCTGTAGAACACGCCGGGGTAGGCCATGAACAGCTTGAAGCTGCTGACCCCTTCGTCCACCAGCAGGTCCATCTCTTTGAGGGCGGCGTCGGTGACGTCGCCGATGATCATGTGGAAGCCGTAGTCGATGGCGCACCGGCCCTCGGTCTGCTCCATGCGGGCGTCGAAGCACTCGCGCACGTCGAGACCGTGGCTCTGGGTGGCGAAGTCCACGATGGTGGTGGTGCCGCCCCAGGCGGCGGCCCGGGTGCCGGTCTCGAAATCGTCGGACGCAACGGTGCCGCCGAAGGGCAGCTCCATGTGGGTGTGTACGTCAACCCCGCCGGGCACGACCAGCTTGCCGGCGGCGTCGATCACCCTATCGGCCCCGCCCTCGGCCGACACGGCGAGATCGGATCCCGGTTGCAGCACGGCCACGATGATCTCGCCGTCGATCAGAACCTCGGCCGGGCCGGCCCCCGTCGAGCTCACCACCGTTCCGTTCTTGATCAAAGCAGTCACGACAAAAGCCCTCCTGGTCCGTTCTCGATGAGCGTTCTCACAGCGTCATACCCCCCTGTCGATCTCCTCAATCGTCTCCAAGATGGCTGTCACGCCCTCGTCTATCTCGGCTTCGGTCACATCCAGCATCGGGGTGATCCGCAGGGCGTTTCCATACAGCCCGCCCTTGCCCACCAGAAGCCCTCTGCGCTTGCAGCCCTCCAGCAGCTCGCCGGCCCGGCCGGCGTCGGGCTGGATCGTGCCCGGCTCGGTGACCTCGATGGCCTGCATGAGGCCCTTGCCCCGCAGTTCGGCGATCCACGGCGTGCGGTCGGCCACAGGCTGGATGGCGTCGGCTAGGCGCTGGCCCATGCGAAGGGCGTTTGCCTGGAGGTCGTTCTCCTGCACATATCTCAGGGTGGCCAGCCCCGCGGCCGTCGAGAGGGGGTTCCCCCCGAATGTGGAGAAGCTCAGAGCCTTGATCGTGTCCATGATCTCGGCCCGGGCCACGATGCCCGCCAGCGTGATCCCGTTGCCCGCGCCCTTGGCGAAGGTGAGCATGTCGGGGACGATGTCATGGGCCTGATATCCCCAGAAGTGCTCGCCGGTGCGCCCCCAGCCGGTCTGCACCTCATCGGTCACGAACAGGATTCCCCGGTTGGACAGCACCTTGTGCAGCGACCCGAAGAACCCGTCGGGAGGGGTGGCGAACCCGCCCACCCCCTGGATGGGCTCGGCGATGAGGCAGGCCACATCCCCGGCGGTCATCATGTCGAGCACCTGGGTGAGGTCGTCGGTACAGGCCTCGGTGAACTCGTCGTCGTCCAGGTGCCGGAAGGGGCTGCGGAGCCGGTAGGCCCCGTGGACGAAGTGTACCGACAGGCCCGACAGCGCGGTCGACGACCACGACGAGTGCGAGGTTATGGCCTGCGCGGTGAACGACCGTCCGTGGTAGCTGTTGCGCATGGCCAGCACCTCGTTGGACTTGCGGTAGCTGGTGGCCAGCAGGATGGCGGTGTCGTTGGCCTCGCTCCCCGAGGTGGTGAAGAACACCCGGGCGTCGGGGATGCCGCTGACGGCCGCGATCTCCTCGGCCAGCTCGATCATCGGCTCGCAGAGGTACAGCGTGGAGGTGTGCAGCACCTTGGCGGCCTGCTCCTGTATGGCCGCGGTGACCGCGGGGTTGTTGTGGCCCACCATGGTGGTGAGCACGCCGCCGAAGAAGTCCAGGTAACGGTTGCCCTCCACGTCCCACACATAGCTCCCCTGGCCGCGCTCGATGCTGATGGGCTCGGCGTACAGCGGTTTGACGTATGAGGGGAGAACCGCCTGGTAGCGCTGATGCAGATCGGTGTTGGCAGTCACGGCAGCCGGCTCGCGGGCAGATCGGCGTTGGCAGTCGCGGGATTTTGCCTACGCATCGGTCAGGGGCCCGTACATGTCGGGGCGGCGATCGCGGTAAAAGGCCCACTGGGAGCGGGTCTCGTCGATCATGGCGAGGTCGAGGTCGCGGATCACCAGCTCCTCTTGCCGGTCCGACGCCGGATCCTCCACGAACTGGCCCCGCGGGTTGGCGAAATACGACGTGCCGTAGAAGTCGTTGTCGCCCAGCGGCTCGACGCCCACCCGGTTGATGGCGCCGACGAAGTACATGTTGGCCGCCGCCGACGCCGTCTGCTCCAGCTTCCACAGATACGCCGACAGGCCCCGGCTGGTGGCCGACGGGTTGAACACCACCTGGGCGCCGTTGAGGCCGAGCGCCCGCCACCCCTCGGGGAAGTGGCGGTCGTAGCAGATGTAGACGCCGACCCTTCCCACCGCGGTCTCGAACACCGGGTAGCCGAGGTTGCCGGGGCGGAAGTAGAACTTCTCCCAGAAGCCGTTCACCTGGGGGATGTGGGTTTTGCGGTACTTGCCCAGGTAAGTCCCGTCGGCGTCGATCACCGCGGCGGTGTTGTACAGGAGCCCGGGCTGCTCCTCCTCGTACATGGGCAGCACCAGCACCATGGCGTGCTTGGCGGCGATCTCCTGGAACCGCTTGGTGGTGGGGCCGTCGGGGACGGCCTCGGCGTAGCTGTAGTAGCCGGCGTCCTGCACCTGGCAGAAGTAGGGGCCGTTGAACAGCTCCTGGAAGCACATCACCTGGGTGCCGGCCGCCGCGGCCTCTGCCACGTATTTCTCGTGCTGCTCCACCATGGACTCCTGGTCTCCGGTCCACGCGGCTTGCACGATTGCGGCCCTGACGACATTGGACACGAGGCGCCTCCCATGGTCATCTGCGCGGCGCAATCGGGGGATCAAATGCCCGATGGCACCGCCTTAAGGAATAAACCTCCTATCCTTGCCGATCTCAGCACCCCTCCGCAAGAGGCTCTCTCGCAACCTGGGGGTTCAGGCAGACGCAGAAGTGGATCGCGAGGTACAGAGCGCTTTGCGCGCATCGCCGGCGGCGCTCAAGACCCGACCTGCGCCCGCCGCAGACCCGCACGCTCTAGACGACACACAATCACAGCCAGCACCGACAGCAGACAACACCAGTTGCCTTTGCGAAACCGCCCTCGTCTGCGAC
>JAPYOG010000252.1 GCA_028278785.1 Candidatus Poriferisocius anaerobius
CTGGTTCGGATTCAACGGCGGGTCGCAGCTGGCGCTGGGCAGCGCGGCCGACGCGGTGGCCATGAGCAACATCCTGGTCAACACCAACCTGGCCGCGGCCGCCGGGGTGGTGGCCGCTCTGGCCGTCTCGCGGCCGATCTTCGGGCGCATGGACCTGTTCGCGGGCCTCAACGGCGCCCTGGCCGGGCTGGTCTCGATCACCGCCGCGCCCGACATAACCGAGCACTGGTGGGCGGTCATCATCGGCGCCCTCGGCGGGGTGATCTGCACCCTCGCCATCAAGGGGCTGGAGAAGATGAAGATCGACGACGTGGTGGGCGCCATCCCCGCCCACCTGGTGTGCGGCATCTGGGGAACGCTGGCGGCCAGCATCGCGGGCGGCGCCAATTTCGGCACACAGCTGCTCGGCGTGGTGGCCATCGGCGCCTTCGCGTTCGTCTCCTCGCTGATCGTGTGGAAGCTGATGGACATGGTCATGGGCCTGCGGGTGAGCGCCGAGGCAGAGCGCCTGGGCCAGGACACCGCCGAGCTGGGCATCGAGACCTACCCCGAGTTCGTGCTCATGCCCGAGGAGTTCGACGACTGAGCTCGCCGGCAACCGCGGCACCTACCGAAGGCGGTCTCGGACATGGCTGAAGCGCTAGGTTTCGGGTATGGCTGAAGCGCTAGGCATCGAACATCTCACGAACCTGTCCTCGAGCGAGGCGGTCTGGGCGTTCTTCACGCCGCTGATCGTCTTCGCCGTCTTCTTCGTGCTGCAGATCATCCTGCCCGCGAGGCGGGTCACCGGCTACGTCAAGGACCGCGTGACCGGCGAGCCCCGCAACTACCGGCTCAACGGCCTGCTGGTGTTCGTGCTCACGCACCTCGCCTGGGCATTCGAGATCGGCGGGCTGCCACGCGACTGGTTCTACCGGTCGTCGCTCTGGGCGGTGGTCGGCGGCACGGTGTTCTGCGCGATCTTCGCGGTGTGGTCGGTGTTCACCCAGCCCAAGGGCGAGATCCAGAACCCGTGGCTGGCCCTGTGGGAGGGCAGGTCCCAGGAGTTGCAGCTGTTCGGTGGCCGCATCGACATCAAGATGTGGTGGTACGTCGTCGGTGGGACGATGCTGTCGCTCAACGCCCTGTCGGGGGCGGTCTGGCACCACAACAACGTCGACGACCCCAACCCGGGCATCTACCTGTACGCCGCTTTCTGGACGTTCTACACCTTCGACTACTTCATCTGGGAGCGGGTCCAGCTCTACACCTACGACCTGATCCACGAGCACATCGGCTTCAAGCTGTGGTGGGGCGGCCTCGTCGCCTACGGGTGGCTGTTCATCCTGCCGCTGTGGGGCATGGCCCCCCACTCCGACCCCGGGTACTCGACCGGACTCACGTACTTCTGGCTCATCGGAGTGTGTGTGCTGTTCCTCGGCGGATGGACCATCGGGCGAGGCGCCAACCTCCAGAAGTACACGTTCAAGCGCTGGCCGGACCGCAAGTTCCTCTGGGTGGAGCCCAAGTACATCGAGGCCGGAGAGCGCAAGATCCTGTGCAGCGGATGGTGGCGCCCCGCGCGCCACTTCAACTACCTGGGCGAGGGGATCCTGGCCATCTCGTTCGCCCTGGTGTACGGCCACCCCGGCAACCTGTGGGCCTGGACCTACTCCATCTTCGTGATCTCGTTCTTCACCGTCCGCCAGCGCTTCGACGAGCGGGAGTGCGAGCAGAAGTACGGCCCCGAGAAGTGGGCCGAGTACCAGGCCCGGGTCAAGTACCGCATCTTCCCCGGCATCTACTAGGAGCCGCAGCCGCGGCCCTCGCGGTGGAGGTGAGGGGATTCGAACCCCTGGCCTCCTCGATGCGACCGAGGCGCTCTAGCCAACTGAGCTACACCCCCGCGGGAAGCGGCGAGTCTACCGGCGTATGGGCTGCGCCTTGGTGCCGGTGAGGACAGCGACCACCGGCGGACGGGTCAGCCGTTGGCGACGCGCCTCAGAGGCATGGCGTCGCTCGGAGCGGGCCGGTCGGGATAGAGCACTCGCACATCGGCCAGGTTGATGGCCGGCGGCTGCTGGCGGTGGATCGAGCCGAAGGCGAACAGCAGCAGTACCACGTCGACCACCACGTGAACGGCCAGCGCGGTCGTCCCGAACACCGGAACGGCCAGCAGGGACGCTAGGGCCAGGGCGCCGATCATCGTGGCCACCTGCCGGCGCCGGCGATGGGCCTGCTCCGGGGTCCGGGGCAACTCCCACAGGTCTCCCCGGGATCTAGGACCCTCCTCGAGGCTCCTGATCGAGACCGTCCCGCCGGCCAGGGCATCGAAGGATGGGATAAATCCGTCGAGGTCGTCGCGGCGCAGCGGCCGGGATGCCCGCTTGTCCCGGAACCACAGCGCGAAGTAACCCAGCCATGCCGCGCCGAGCACTGTCAGTACGATCAGAGTCACGGATCGATTTTCCTCCTCGTGTGCACAAATCGGGTCGCCGGCGCCCGCAGTAGATGCGCCAATGGCGCACCGCCCGCCGCTTTGATGACCCGTACATGCAAACGACGGCCTGACAAGGATGGCATGCATGACGAGCCGGATGGTGGACCCTGCGTGTCTACCTGCCGATGCTCACCGATCCTCGCGGCGATAGGTCCCGGACCGTCCGCCGGACTTCTCCCACAGGGCGATCTCGCCGATGGTCATCGACCGGTCCATCGACTTGCACATGTCGTAGATGGTCAGGGCGGCCACACTGCACGCGGTCAGTGCCTCCATCTCCACCCCGGTGCGGTCGACGGTCTCCACTTGCGCCTCGATGCCCACCGAGTCGTCGCCCACCTCGAAGTCCACGGC
>JAPYOG010000253.1 GCA_028278785.1 Candidatus Poriferisocius anaerobius
GGCTTGGGCGGGGCGGGCGGCGATGATGCCGTCTATGGGGAGGTCCATGAGCTCGGCGTAGTAGTCGGGGTGCTCTTGCCAGGCTTCGTTGGGCCACACCCACACGGCGAGGCCATCGTCGGCGGCTTTGGCGAGGAGCTCCTCGGTGAGCAGGTCGATGCCATTGAAGGAGGGCGGCACCTGCAACACGAGGTCGCTGGGGTGAAGCGGCGCCGACGCGAAGGCCCAGGCGGCCAGGGCGTTTTGGCCGGGGCTGGTGGCCACCTCGGGGGCGTGCTCGCGGAAGGCGGCCAGGGCATCGTCGCTGAACGACGCCACGATCACCGAGTCGGCCCGGCCCAGCTCTTCGATCACCGCGGCCAAAGCCACCGCCATTCGGCGGATGAACTCGACGTCGTCGCTGCCATCGTCGCCCGCAGGGGTCTTTATCTCCACATCCAGCACGTAATCGGGAAACGCCTCTGCCACCGAGCGGAAGGTCTCGATGCGAAAGTCGTCGGGGCCGTATCCCTGCGGCGGGGCCACCTCCCCGGCGCGCACGCCCCGGTACGGGTAGGCGCCGTCGGCCAGGTCTTGGCTGGGCCACTGCTCTGACCACCAGTAGCCGTTGTCGAGCTGCTGCAACTCCTCGTAGGTCAAATCCCGCACCCGCCCAGTGCTGCCGGTGGTGCCGTCCACGGTGTCGTCGTGATGCACCACCAGTATCCCGTCGGCGGTCATCTGGAGGTCCATCTCCAACACGTCCACCCCGGCGCGCGCCGCCTCAGAAAAGGCGTACATGGTGGAATGAGGCCATGAGCGGTCGCCCCCGGCATGGCCGATCACCAAGGGCCGCTCGATGGCCAGCAGATCGCCCACAGTGCTGGCCGCCGGAGCAGGCACCGGCGGAATGGTCGCAACGGGGGTCGGGGGAATGGTCGGCGGAATGGTCGGAACGGCGGTCGGCGGAATGGTCGGAGCGGGGGTCGGGGGAATGGTCGGCGGAATGGTCGGAACGGCGGTCGGTGCTGGCGTGGGCGCTGCTGTTGTTGCGGAAGCGGATGCCGCAACCGAGCCAGAAGAATCCTCGTCTGGCCCACCGCAGGCCGACACCGTCGCCGCAAACACAGCCAGCGCCAACAAGAGCAGCGCTAGTGATTGCGGCACCATCATGGCACCATCATATTGTGACGGCGGCGTTGGCATAAATGCCAGAATCTGCATAGAAACTCGAACACACGTATGGCTGAGGACTCCCAGAACCCGTATCGCCTGCCGCGCAGCGTGGTGCCACGGCGGTATGTGCTGCGGTTGGCGCCTGATCTGGAGGCGTTCACGTTCGCGGGGACGGTGGCGGTGGATCTGGAGGTGCGGGAACAGGTGGGCGAGATCGTGCTCAACGCGGCCGAGCTGGAGATCAGCGGGGGCGACCTGGACGGCGTGGCGCTGGCGGAGATCTGCTGCGACGACGAGCACGAGCGGGCGGTGCTGCGGCTGGGCGAGCCGGCACCGGCGGGGACGGCCCGGCTGAGCCTGTCGTTTTCCGGGATCCTCAACGACCAGCTCCGGGGGTTCTACCGCTCCACGTTCACCGACCACGACGGCAATGAGCGGGTGATCGCCACCACGCAGTTCGAGTCCACCAATGCCCGCCGGGCTTTTCCGTGCTGGGACGAGCCCGACCTCAAAGCCACCTTCGAGGTGACGCTGGTGGCGCCCGACGGCCTGATGGCGGTGTCGTCCGGGGCCGAGGTGGGCGCCCGGCCCACCGGCGACGGCCGCCGGGCGGTGACGTTCGCCCCCACCATGGAGATGTCCACCTACCTGCTGGCGTTCATCGTCGGCCCGCTGGAGGCCACCGACCCGGTGGACGTGAACGGCACGCCGCTGCGGATCGTCCATCCGATCGGCAAAGGCCGCCTCACCGAGTTCGCCCTGGACGCCGGGGCGTTCTGCCTCGGCTTCTTCGAGGACTACTTCGCCATCGGCTACCCCGGCGACAAGCTCGACCTGGTGGCCATACCCGACTTCGCCTTCGGGGCCATGGAGAACATGGGGTGCGTCACCTTCCGGGAGATCCTGCTGCTGGTCGACCCCGACTCCTCCACCCAGCAGGAGCGCCAGACCGCGGTGGACGTGATCGCCCACGAACTCGCCCACATGTGGTTCGGGAACCTGGTGACCATGAAGTGGTGGAACGGCATCTGGCTCAAAGAGGCGTTCGCCACGTTCTGCGAGATGCTGGCGGTGGACGCCTACCGCCCCGACTGGAAGCGCTGGCTGGCCTTCGGGTTGTCTCGGGCCGCGGCGTTCGACGTGGACGCCCTGGCCGCCACCCGGGCCATCGAGTACCCGGTGGTCTCCCCCGCCGACGCCGAGGGCATGTACGACTTGATCACCTACGAGAAAGGCGCGGCGGCGGTGCGGATGCTGGAGCAGTACCTGGGCGCCGACGAGTTCCGCGACGGGATCCGCCACTACCTCCGGCGCCACTCCTATGCCAACACCGAGACCCACGACCTGTGGGACGCGCTGGCCGAGTCAACCGGCGAGCCCGCCCGGAGCGTGATGGACTCGTGGATATTCCAAGGCGGCCACCCGGTGGTGACCGCCGCGACCGGCGCCGACGGCCAAGTCACGCTCAGCCAGGAGCGGTTCCGCTACGACGGGCAGCCCGACGCCGCCCGCTGGCAGGTGCCGGTGGTGGCCGCGGTGGGCACCGAGGCCGGAGAGCGCACCGAGAGGCTGGTGCTGGAAGACCCCATCGCCCTCGACGCCGTCAGCCCTGCTTGGGCGATGGTCAATGCCGGCGCCGACGGCTTCTACCGGGTGGCCTACGAGGGCGGGCTGCTCGACCGGCTGCTTAGCGCCGGCCCCGACCTGGGCCCTCCCCAGCGGTATGTGCTGGTGGACGACCAGTGGGCCCTGACGGTGGCCGGCCGACTGGGCGTGGCCGACTACCTGGCGTTCGCCGAGCGCATGGCCGCAGCGGAGGACGACCTGGCGGTGTGGCGCCGACTGGCCGGCACGCTGGGCACCCTCGACCACCTTATTCCCGACGACGGTCGGGCTGGACTCCAGGCCCGGGTGAGGGACATGGCCGGCCCTGCCTTCGGCCGGGTGGGCTGGGCCCCGGCCGCCGGCGAGGGCGACCGCGCCGGCGAGCTGCGGGGCGTGCTGGCACGCACCCTGGCAGTGGAGGGCAACGATGCCGAGGCCACCGCCCGGTGCCGGGAGCTGATGGCCTCAGAGGGCGTCGACCCCGCGCTGGCCGCAGCGGCCATCGCCGTGGTGGCCGCCACCGGCGACGGGGCCGACTACGAGGAGATCCGCCGACGCTACGAGAACGCCCCCACCCCGCAGCTCGAGATGCGCTGTCTGATGGCGCTCACCGGCTTCGGCGACCCCGCGCTGATGGACCGCACCCTGGCGGCCACCCTCGACGGCGCCGTGCGCAGCCAAGACGCCGGGTTCGTGCTGCGGGGCTGCTTGGAGAACCGCGACAACGGCCCACGGGCCTGGGCGTTCATCGCCGAGCGCTGGAACGACATCAACCAGCGCCTCCCCTCGGCCATCGTCCCCCGCATGCTGGGCGGCATCAGCGCCCTGTCCACCCCCGCGCTGGCCGCCGAAGTCGAGGCGTTCCTGGCAGCCCACCCCGTCATCCAAGGCCCCCTGATCGTGGCCCAGCACTTAGAGCGCCAAAAGGTCAACGTCCAGCTTCGAAGACGGGTGCAGGCAGCCCTCGGCTAGAAGCCCTCGGCTAGTTCGTGCCGGCCGCCGCTCTGATCGACTCTTTCAGCGACTTCATGGTGGCGAACACGGCGGTGGGCTCATAACCGCAGTGGGCCATGCAGTTCTCGCAGCGGGGGTCCTTGCCCCGGCCGTAGCTGCCCCAGTCGGTGGTGTCGATCAGCTCCTGGTAAGTCTCGGTATAGCCGTCGGCCATCAAATAGCAGGGCCGCTGCCAGCCGAACACCGAATAGCTGGGGATGCCCCAGGCGGTACACTCGTAGTCCACCTTGCCCTCGAGGAAGTCCAAGAACAACGGGGTGTGGTTCAGCCGCCACTTCTTGCGCCTGCCCTGTGAGAAGGCATCCCGGAAGAGGCTCTTGGTCTGCTCGGTCGGCAGGAAGTGCTCCTGGTCGGGGGCCTTCTCGTAGGCGTAGCCCGGCGAGATCATCATGGAGTCGACTTCGAGGTCGTCGTTCAGGAAGTCGAGCACGCCGCGCACGTCGTCGGGGCTGTCGGTGTTGAAGAACGTGCTGTTGGTGGTGACCCTAAAGCCCCTGGCCTTGGCCTCGGCGATGGCCTCCACCACCTCGTCGAACACCCCCTCTCGGGCCACGGCCAGGTCGTGGCGCTCCCGGAGGCCGTCCACGTGGACCACGAAGGAGAAGTAGGGCGAGGGCTTGAACTTGTCGATCTTGCGCCGCAGCAGCACCGCGTTGGTACACAGGTACACGAACTTCTTGCGCTTGAGGAGCTCGTCCACCATCTCTTCGATGTGGGGGTGCAGCAGCGGCTCGCCCCCGGCGATGGAAACCATGGGAGCACCGCACTCCTCCATGGCCGCCACGGCCTCGTCCACGCCCACCCGCTTGCGCAGCACCTCGGTGGGGTACTGGATCTTGCCGCAGCCCGGACACTCCAGGTTGCAGGAGAACAGCGGTTCCAGCTCCACGATCAGCGGGAACTTCTCGCGTCGGCGCAGCTTGTTCTTGAACACATAGGCGCCGACCCTCACCGCTTGGCGAACAGGGATGGGCATATCAGCAAACCTCCTTGGACAGCACCGGCACCAGCCGGCGAATGGTCCGCAACGCTCGAAGCACCCTAGCGGGAGCAGCCGGGGACCACAGCTCATGTCCGGGGGTGTCGGTCACCACCCGCACCACCGCTGCGGCGCCGCGATGATGCTCCAGCAGCCAGGCCGACTCCATGTCGACCGCCACCGCACCCCCGTCGGCCAACTCCTGGCGGCGCTTGCCGACCGCCAGTTCGGCCACGCTGACCACCGGGCCTTCGCACACGGTGAATCCGGCGGCTTGCAGGGCCTTGGACACTGCGCCGGCGCGGGGCAGGGCGATCGGGGCCACATCGTCGGCCGACACCTCGGTGGCCACCACCACATCGCCCGGTCCGATGCCGTCGACCACGGCCCCGCCCAAGCCGACCACGGCCACCGGGCCGCCACTCGACTCGAACCGGCGGCTTCGCTTGGGGCCCATGCCCGTATGCACCACCGCTGCCCCGCCGCCGCGGCGGGTGCCCCTTCGGGCGGCCCGGGCCTCCATGCCCAGCGGACAGAGCACCGTCAGGGTCACCGCTCGCCCCTTGTCGCCTGCACCCAGCGGCCCAGGGCCATCAGCGGGAACACCAGGCGGTAGAGGTGGTAGCGGATGTAGAAGTCGCCGGAGAAGCCGGTGCCGGTGTACCAGGGCTCGTCCCAGTCTCCGTCGTCGCGCTGGTTCTGCACCAGCCAGGCCACGCCGCTGCCAGCCGCCTGCTCGCCGGCCCGGCCCGCGGCTACCAGCGCCAGCAGCGCCCAAGCAGTCTGCGACGGGGTGGACTCCCCCCGCCCCCGCCAGTTGTCGTCGACATAGGAGCGCATGTCCTCACCCCAACCGCCGTCTTGGTTTTGCACCGACTCCAGCCAGCGGCATGCTCGCACTACCCGGTTGTCGTGGGCGGGCACCCCGGCACTGATCAACGCCGGAACCACCGCCCCGGTGCCGTAGAGATAGTTGGCCCCCCAGCGCCCATACCAGGAACCATCCTCCTCCTGCTCATCACTGAGCCACTGAACCCCGCGGTTCATTGCATCCCCGTCGATTGGGAATCCCATCGCGTCGGCATCCAGCTCGGCGAGCATCTCCACCACATGGGCGGTCACATCGGCCGACGGCGGATCGATGACCTCTCCGAAATCGCAGAACGGCAGCTCGGCCACCAGTGGCGAGCAGTTGTCGGCATCGAATGCCGCCCAGCCGCCATCGGAGCACTGCATCCCCTGGGCCCACACCACCGCCCGATCCAGCGCCTTTTGCACCTGCTTGGCATCGGGATGGCGGATGCGGCGCAGGGCGAGGGCCACCTCGGCGGTGTCGTCCAGATCGGGGTAGTAGTTGTTCTCGAACTCGAACGCCCATCCCCCCGGGGCCAGATGGGGGCGCTGCTCAGCCCAGTCGCCCACGATCTGGACCTCTTGATCGATGAGCCAGCGGGCCCCGGCCACCATCTGCGGGTCTTCGGCGTCCACACCGGCATCGGCCAGCGCGAGCAGCGCCAGGCAGGTATCCCAAACCGGCGACTGGCAGCACTCCAGGCGTCGCATGTCGTCTTCGACGATGGTCCATGCATCGAACCCGGCCAGCCCTTGGGCCAGAATCGGATGGTGCAGGGAATAGCCCCGCACGTACAGGGCCAACAGCGAGTACACCCA
>JAPYOG010000254.1 GCA_028278785.1 Candidatus Poriferisocius anaerobius
GTCTTCCAGGAGGGCAACCAGGTGGTCTTCCCCGACGCCGATGGCAAATGCCGCACCCCGCCCCCGTACACGCTGAGCGCCGGACCCGTATCGGATTCGGAGGCGCACAACTTCGGACGCTCCCACGAGTATGACTTCAGAGGCGTTGCGGGGGAGTTGTCCAGGGTGCGGGTGGTCACCGCGCCGCCACCTCCCGACCCGGTGCCCATCCCAAGCTGTTTCGACACCGTCCAGCGCGAGGTTCCCAGAAGCCCCACTCCCGGCTCGCCGACCGACACCGTCACCGCTATAACCGGCTACAGCCGGTGCTCCGAGGCCGAGTACTACCGGTACCTCGACGCCGACGAGCAGCAGGCAGCCGACCACTACGCCGCCGGAGAGCGCTACATCGAGCAGATACGCGAGGAAGAACAACGAGACGAGCCGTTCCTCATCTGCATCAGCCAAGAAGAATGGGAAGAAATGGGCAACGCCGGCCCCCGCTGCCAAATCGCCAACACCGGCACCATCGCCCAATAACCCCAACATCCGACCCCAAAACTCGACAAAGCGGACAAGAACAAGCGCCAACCCGGAGCTGCACCGCCCTGCCAGCCTCAGCCTCCTCCATACAAGCTCGATACAAGGCTGGTATCGGTTACACTGTGGGCGCATGTCCAACACAGCCCCAGCCGTGACGAGCCATGCGGAGTTGCGGGATGTCTATCGGGAACCACTGCCGCGGGCATCTCAAAAGGTGCTCGACCACCTCGATACCCACTGCCGCAAGTTCATCGAGATGTCGCCCTTCTGCGTGCTCAGCTCCACGGGCGCCGACGGCCGGGCTGACGCTTCGCCGCGCGGCGACCCGCCCGGGTTCGTGAAAGTGCTCGACGAGTACACCTTGCTGATCCCCGACCGTCCGGGCAACAACCAGGTTGACACTTTGCAGAACGTCCTCAACCACCCTGTTGTGGGGCTGCTGTTCTTCGTGCCGGGCATGAATGAGACGCTGCGCGTGTGCGGTTCGGCCGAGATCGTTGCCGAACATGGCGCTCTGGAACCGCTGTCTGTGGGGGGAAAAGCCCCTTTGTCCGGGCTCAAGGTAACCGTCAAGGACGCATTTCTGCATTGCGGGCGGGCGCTGATCCGCTCTCGCCTGTGGGATCCCGAAGCCCAAATCGACCGGTCCGCCTATCCCACTTACGGCCAAGTCCTAGCCGAGCAGATCACAGGCGCCAATGCGGCCGCAATCGACTCCGAAGAAGACGAGGCCAACCGCAACAAGCTCTACTAGCGGCGGACAGTTTGTCGGCTGTGAGCACACCAGGTTGGTCTAGAACCGGTTCAGAGCAGCTCTAACCGATTTTTCCACTGCGTCGGCGACAGTCTCGGGGTCTTCGTGCTCCCAGAAGCGCAGGACGGTCCAGCCGGCTTCGGCTAGATGGGCGTCGGTGTCTTGGTCGCGGGCGATGTTGCCGGTGATCTTGTCGGACCAGTATTCGGGGTTGGTGGCCGGCTGTGTGTGGTGCTCAGGACAGCCGTGCCAATAGCAGCCGTCCACGAACACCGCAATCTTGGCCCTGCGGAACACCATGTCGGCCGTGCGCCTCAGCTCCGGCAGCGGCCGGGCCGCCACCCGATAGCGCAACCCCCGGCTATGTACCGCCGAGCGAACCGCCAACTCCGGCTTGGTGTCGCGGCTGCGGTTCCCCTGCATCGACTTGCGGGTCGCCTCCGACGACGCCCAAGACTCCTCCGGCAGCCCGCTCACGGCCCGATGGTAGCAACGCAGCCTTCGCCGTGTTGGTCCCCGTAACTGTCGCCGACCACGGCCATCCACCCCACCCTGGACGAGGCCCTGACGCCGTGTTGGTCCCCGTAACTGTCGCCGACCACGGCTATGGTCAGTTGATGCGCTCGTGTCGGCCCCTGGCAGCAGCGGAGTTCTTTGCCGGAATTGGCCTGGTGAGGGCCGGTTTGGAAAGGGTTGGCGTTGACGTGGTGTGGGCGAACGACATCGAGCCGGTCAAGCATGCGGTGTACGCGTCCAACTTCGACTCTGCTCACTATGTCTTGGGGGACATTCGAGAGGTCAAGGGTATCTCGGTGCCTGGTGTCGACATCGCGACGGCCAGCTTCCCCTGCGTGGATCTGTCATTGGCCGGGAATCGGAGGGGGTTGGAAGGGGAGCAGTCGGGGTTGTTCTTCGAGTTCTGCCGAGTCCTGGGGGAGATGGGGGAGCGACTCCCGCCCGCGGTGATGGTCGAGAACGTATCGTCATTCGTTTCCTCCAGGGGAGGCGAAGACCTCCGAGCGTCGATCGCTGAACTCAACAAGTTGGGGTACATCTGTGATCTGCTGACGGTGGACGCAAGCTGGTTTATTCCCCAGTCCAGGCCCCGCCTTTTCATCATCGGCACCCTCGAGCCACTTGGTGGTCCGGCTTCGGGGGTGGCTGGACCCATGCGCTCTGAGTCTGTGGCCGCGTTCGTGAGGGCCAATCAAGATCTGATGTTCCAAGAGCTGTCGGTGCCCATTCCCTCGCAGGATGATCGCCGGCTTAGCGATGTGGTGGAGCATCTCGATGCTGGAGATGAGCGTTGGTGGGATGGCGAGCGGTTTGGAAAGTTCATGGGGTCGCTTTCTCCCCTCCATAAAGGTCGCTTGGACGCGCTTCGGCGAGGTGGGATCACTCAATGGCGTACCGCCTACCGTCGAACCCGCAACGGAGCACCGGTGTGGGAAATCCGCTCGGACGACATCTCCGGTTGCCTTCGCACAGCACGAGGTGGTTCGTCTCGACAGGCAGTCGTCGAAGTCTCTCTAGACGGAATACGAGCGCGCTGGATGACGCCGCTCGAATACGCCCGCCTCCAGGGGGTTCCTGATGAGTTCGACTATTCCGCAGTCACCGATGCTCAGGCGCTGTTCGGCTTCGGTGATGCGGTTTGTGTGCCAGTGATTGACTGGCTCGCTGAACACGCGCTGGTGCCTGCTGTATTGGCGATGGGAAGTCAACTAACCGCAAAGGCTGCCGTGTGAACGCTGAGAGCATTGCCGACGTGATCGATGTCGACATTGAGCAGTGGTACGAAGCTCAACGCAACGAAGGCACAGTCAACCGCAACGTGATGGCAGTTGGGCTCATCATGTGCGAGCACATGAGAACCCATTTCCCTCTCGACGAATCCAAGTGGTTTACCGGTTCTCAAGTCAGCCTTCTCGGCGGTGGTCGAATCAAGAGCATCCTGGCTCGACATGGAGAGGACCGTCCTTTCGCAAGCGAGGGAGGTCGCACGAGCCGTGGGAGCCAGGACCTAGCCCGCTCGTTTCAGGAGGTGGTCAACGGCTCATGGGCTGCGGGCGAATTCGAAGAGTTGGGCGAAGACGACAAGCTCTCCGTCATCAATCTTCTTCAGGCG
This sequence comes from Candidatus Poriferisocius anaerobius, assembly GCA_028278785.1. Lineage (GTDB taxonomy): Bacteria > Actinomycetota > Acidimicrobiia > Acidimicrobiales > Bin134 > Poriferisocius > Poriferisocius anaerobius. Next base: position 3,405 of record JAPYOG010000254.1, read on the forward strand.
CGGATGGCTGGGCGCATTCGGGCCGACTTCTATGATCGCCAGCGTCTGCCACTGGAGATCGACTTCAACAAGCAGACTCGTCACACGGTTGACAGGCTGCTAGCTGCCGCCAGAGACAAAGGCGGCAACACAGCCGGAGCAGTGGCACAGCATCTCGTAGGAGCGACCTTGGATATCAGACACACTGGTCTTGCAATCGAGAACAAAAGCTACACAACTGCCGATCAGCAGACTGGCCGAGCGGGCGACTTCATGGTCAACGACACTGCGATCCATGTCACCGTAGGCCCAACCGAAGCGCTAGTCGCCAAATGCCAAGACAATATCGAACAGGGTTTCCATCCCCTGATCCTTACGTCGGAAGAGAAGATGGGAGCGGCCCGGGCTCTCGCAGAGAACATCGGGATCAGGGACCGCGTAGCGGTTCGCGGAATTGAGGATTTTGTGGCTGGGAGTATTGTCGACATAGCCAGATACTCAGAGCCAGAGACCCGACGGGTGCTCCGCCAGCTCTTCGACACCTACAACTTGCGAGTGGCGGAAGTGGAACCGGATCCCTCGCTTCTGGTGGAGGTTCCTGAGAATCTGATTCAGGCCTGAGGGTGGGCGCCCGGTGCTCAGCCGATGGTGATTAGTTCGGGGAGGGTGCGGTGGTTGGAGAACAGGGTGGAGG
>JAPYOG010000255.1 GCA_028278785.1 Candidatus Poriferisocius anaerobius
GGTCCATCCCGCCAACCACGAGCTCACCCGCATGAGCACCATTGCCGTGGAGCAGCTCGAGGTGGCCTACTCAGGGCGGTCGGCCCACGCTGCCGCTGCGCCCCACAAGGGCCGCAACGCTTTGGACGCAGCGGTGCTGGGGTACATGAACGTGGCTGCGCTTCGCCAGCACATCCGGGTCGATGAGCGAATCCACGGCATCTTCACCCGAGCCGGCGACAAGCCCAATGTGGTTCCCCATGAAGCGGCGGCCGAGTGGTATGTGCGATCCCCGAGGCTCGACAGCCTTGGAGAGCTGAAAAGCCGGGTGGTGGCGTGCTTGGAAGCGGGCGCGGCGGCCGCCGGGGTGGAGATGGCATACCGGCGCAAGGCGCCGGTCTACGCGGACATGATCGACAACCGGGTGATCTTGGATCTGTATGCGGGCAACGCCGCCAGTGCCGGGCGGACCGCCGGCGAACCGCTGCCGGGCTCGGCGGTGGTGGGCAGCACCGACATGGGCAATGTGAGCTATGCCGTTCCGTCCATCCATCCCATCATCAAGGCCGCTCCCAGCGAGGTGTCCATCCACACCCCGGAGTTCGCCGACCACGCCCGGTCGAGGGACGGGGATCAGGCTGTTCTGGACGGGGCCAAGATCATGGCCATGACCATCGCCGATCTGTGGCTGGACCCAGCCGCCCTGGACCGGGCCGCCGACGAGCTGGCCGACAGACTGCAATGAGCCAGTACGTCGCCGAGCAGTTCAGCGCTGGGGAGGCCGACATCCTCCGCCGCTACTTCACCAACCTCGACAAGCCGGTCTTCGCGCTGGTCAACCTGCCCGAGGTGGTGAAGGGCGCGTTGTTCGCCCGCTACAGCCGTTCGCCCAAATCGCTGCGGCGGCTGTTTCTCGACGAGTTCGTGGGCGAATTGGACGTCAGCGGCGACCTCACCATCGACGCCACTGTGGGCCTGAGGAAGGCAGAGGAGCTGTACGACCGGGTGTTCTTCGAGTACGGCGACGACTCGGTGGCCCAACTCGGGGGAGTTCACCTGGCTTGCGAGCAGGCCTCCAACATCTTGACCAAGGTGCTGGAGTGGGGCAGGCTGATGTCGTATCTGGAGCAGTCCACTCGCTATATCGACTACCTCGCCCGGATTGGCGGCCGCTACCGCTACTACCGCGATCCCGAGGTGGGGGAGTCGCCGCTGTCGGGGCGCTATGTAGGCGACATGGACCGCTTGTTCGAGGCCTACGGACACCTGCTTCCGGCGATGACCGAGTTCTACCGAAATCACACTCCCAAGGACTCCGACTCCTCTGACTTCTCCTATCGCCAGGCGGTCAGGGCCAAGGCGCTCGACGCTGTTCGGGGAGTGCTTCCGGCTGCCACCGTGTCCAACGTGGGCATCTACGGAACCGGCCAATCCTATGAGCTGCTCCTGCTGCGGATGCGAGCCCACAGGCTGCCCGAAGTGCAGGCTTACGGCGACATGATGCTCGGCGAACTGCGAAAAGTGATCCCGTCGTTCCTCAAGCGGGTGGACTTGGAAGACCGCGGGATGGCCTGGAGCCGCTACATGAGCGATGCACACGAGTCGATGGACAGCGTGGCGGATTACCTGCTGCCCGCCGATCTGCCGGCCGATGAGGTCCCAACCGTCAGCCTCTTGGACTTCGATCCCGATGCCGAGACCAAGATGGTGGCCTCCATGCTCTATCCCCACACCCACCTGCCTGAGGAACAGCTGCTGAGGGAGGTCAGGGCCATGGGCGCCGAGGACCGCCTGTCGGTGGTGCGGGCCTATGCCGGCGACCGGGCCAACCGGCGGCACAAGCCTGGACGGGCTTTGGAGCGGCCTTTCTACCGCTTCGACATCTTGGCCGACTACGGGGCCTTCCGGGATCTGCAACGCCACCGCATGCTCACGCTGGAATGGCAGAGGCTCAGCACTCGCCACGGCTACACCCGGCCCGAGTCGGTGGACGCCGCTGGGTGCGCTCCGGTGTTCGACGAGGCCATGGAGCGGTCGGCGGCGTTGTACGACCTGCTGAACCGGGATTTTCCCGACCAGGCCGCCTACGCGGTCAGCTTCGCCTACAAGGTGCGGTTCGTGATGGGGATGAACGCTCGGGCGGCTATGCACCTCATCGAACTGCGGACCACCCCCCAGGGCCACTCGGTGTATCGCAAGATCGGCCAGGAGATGTGGCGGCTCATCCGGGATGAGGCCGGGCACCGGGCGGTGGCGGAGATGATGAAGTACGTAGACCTGAGCGAAGGCCAGCCCTTGGGCCGCTTGAGTTCTGAGTTGCGAGCCCAAGAGCGTCGCCGGGTCGGCGAAGGCGCTTGATCCGAGCAGATGCGGATCCCCGGACCGGAGTTTGAGCGGTTAAGTCCGCGCATGGCAGGGGTTTATATGCCTATGATCCGCGCTAATCGCTTTGCCTCAGGAGGTAGCAGGGGAGCATGACTGACCCCGACGAAAACACTGAGATTTCCGACGAGGAATTCGACGGGAACGAAATCGAGGAACTCGAAGATGATTTCGGCGACAGGATCGACGACGCCGAGATCAACGACGACGGCATCGACGACGCCGAGATCGACGACGACGGCATCGACGACGAGTACGACGACGACCCCGACGAAGAAGAAGACGAGGCGGAAGATGCCGGCAGCGGCCCGGCTCGCAACCCCAACATGGCCGATGACGAGGACGCCGAAGGGGAGGACATCGACCCCGACAACGTGGAAGCCGACCTTGACACCATCTTGAAAGATCGCTTGGCAGCCGGCGACGACGAAGATGAGGACGAAGAAGCCCCCGAGCCGACCCCGGATGCGTCGGGCCAGGTCGCGCCCAAGCGGGACGATGAGTGGACCTGCGAGGGGTGCTTCCTGATCGTCAGCTCAAGCCAGTTCGGGCACCGCGCCAACCCCCAGTGCCCGTCGGGGGAAGAGCCCTGCCCCTCGCTGGCGCGGCTGTGAACTCCGCAGAGACCGGCGAGTGCCACCGCGAGGCCATCGACCGGCTGCTTGACGCTGTGTTCTATGCGCCGGTAGGCCTGCTGCTGGCGGGTGGCAAATCGTCTGCGGAATTGGCGGCCCAGGGTCGCAGGCAAGTGGAAGCAGCCCGGATGCTCGGCCGAATGGCCTTGGGTTGCACCGCACAGCCGCCAGGGGAGGACCCCCCTGACACCCGCGAGAGCACCCAGGACCGCGGCGACTCCGACGGACGCGAGAGCACCCAGGACCGCGGCGACTCCGACGGACGCGGGGACACCCAGGACAGCGGCGACTCCGACGGACGCGGGGACGAGGCGGCCGGAGCTGGCGCTGTTTCTGCTGGTCTGGGGCCGGGTTGAGCGATGGAGAGGCGGCCTGAAGACGGGGCAGCTCGCCCGGCGCGGCCCGCCGAGATCGAAGCGGTGGCCGACTTGGCCCGGGAGGCCCGCCGTGAGGCCCTGAACTACCGCGGCGGGGACCGCTGGATGGCCACCGAGGCCGCAGCCGAGCCGCTCGACGGCCATTTCACTGCGCTCATCGCCGACCCGGAAGCGGTGGTTATGGCCGGTCTCTGGGCAAACACTGTGGTGGGATACGGATGGGCTCGCCGGGTGCTCCGCCAGGATGGATCGCCGATCGTCCGCATAGAAGAGCTCTTTGTGACCCCGGGCGCCCGGTCGATCGGGGTGGGCGAATCGCTGTTCAACGCCTTCAGGACATGGGCGCACGAGCAGGGGGCGGTGGCCATCGACGCTTTCGTTCTGCCCGGCCATCGCGAGGCCAAGAACTTCTTCGAAGGCTTCAAGATGACAGCCCATGCGCTGATCGTTCACACCCGGCTAGACGGCGGCACTCGTGCATGATCCCAGCCGCGCGATGACCGGGCCGGAGCTGTGCGTTGGCGCAGTGGTGGTTCGCGACGGGGACATACTGCTCATCCGGCGTGCCAGCCCGCCGGGCCGGGGGCGGTGGTCGTTGCCGGGAGGACGGGTGCAAGCGGGGGAGAGCCTGGCCGAGGCTGCTCGCCGGGAATTGGAGGAGGAGACCGGCTTGGCCGGGGAGGTGGGCAAGGCGGTCGGCTGGACCGAGCTCATTGGCCGGCGACGCCACTACGTGGTGGTGGACTTCTGGGTCTCGGTGCCGCCCGGCGCGACCCCCACCGCCGGAACCGACGCGACCGATGCAGCCTGGGCGGGCCTCGATGATCTGGAGAACTGGGATGTGGTGGACGGCCTGATTCAGTTCTTGACCGATCACCAGGTCATCGTCTAGCCGGCGGAGCGCTTCCGCCGCGGCGGCCCCGTCGAGGGGCTGGGGTGGGCTCCACGCCGAAGAGCGCAGCAATATGGGGAACCCGCTCGGACAGCTTCTTGACCTCGTCCATCAGCTCCTTGTCGGGCTTGTCGGGTATTCCCTGGGGCTGCACGTTTCTGCGCACGGGCGAAAACGCCACCGCGCCCAGCACCATCATCCAGCGCTTGGACGGTGTCTCGGCGGTCAGGCCGGCGCTGGCCGCCTCGGTGAGCCGGGTGACCATATCCTGGGGCAAGGGCACACCCGCTTTCGGGGGCCGAGCGCTTAGCCGCAGCGCCCGCACCATCCGGCCATCGGCCAGCGTGGCAGCCACTTCGGCCAGCCATGCGGAGTGCTCTCGCTCAACCCGCTCGGTGAGCTTGGCTCGAAGCTCGTCGGCCAGCGCTTTGGCCTCGTCATCGGCGGCCCCGGCTTCAGCCCCTCCCAGCACCGACCTGAGATCGCGCAGATCGATCTCGTCAATTCCCGCCAGCGCAGCATCGACCCGATCTCGCCACTCCGCCGCCCGCATCCGGGCGAGCAGCTTGCCGGCCACATCCAAGAAGTCGCCACCCGACGCCTCGGGCGGCGCGGCGCGGGGCTCGGACTCCGCCGACGCCTCGGGAGGCTTGTCAGCGGCTTCGGGCTCTGACTCCGCCGACGCCTCGGGAGGCTTGTCAGCGGCTTCGGGTGGTCTCGGGGGTTCCTCTGTCGCAGCACGGGCAGCGTCGCGCTCTTTTTTGCGCTTATCCCTGAGAGCCTGCTCTATCGCCTTAGTGCCATCGCGCACCATCTTCTCAGCGACCGGCTTTTGCTCGTCGGGCAGGGTTTCGATCAGGGCCTGGCGATGCGTCCGCGCCGGACGCAGGCGCTTGGCTTTGGGGCGCTCCTCTTCTTCCCGCCGGGACCCTTGACGGCCGCGGTCTCCTTTGTCGCGGCGGTCTTTACGGCTTCGCCGGTCTTCCGAGACCCGGTCGGCGCCACGGCTCTTGCGACCCCGCACAAGCTGAGTGGTAACCAGATTCCGGTCGGGGCCCGAGCCCAATATCTCCAGCGTCTCCGGCATGGGGCGCTTCGGCTTCGACTCGAACACCTCGATCACCTCGATGCCGTCCATGTGGAACTCTGCCTCCACAGTCAGCTCGTCGCCCACCGAGGCGGCAAAGGCGATCAGATCACCAGCGAGCACGCCCTTCGGCTCGCGGGCGCCGGCGGCCCTCCACGTCCAAGCGCCGTCATGCCTGCGGCTGGTCAGCTCTATCTCAATTCTGCGAGACACCGGCGAACACGCTACCGCATAGCTGCCCCGGCTTTGAACTGCTGGTCTGCTTTCCTCAACAGCGTTTCAGCACGGTGGCGGCCGAAGCGCTGAAGCCGCCGAGGTCCACCACGGAAATCGCCTGGGCGGGAGCAAGCCCGGTGAAGACGCGTGGCGACCATGCCACGGTGGCTTGAACCCTCAGCACAGCCGCAGCAGCATCCCCGCTGAGACAGCCCGACAGAGCGGTGCCCCGGCGGCGAGTGGAGTTGACGGCAGCGGCCTCACAGCCTCGGCTGCCGCATGCGTCCACGAACGCGGCGGCGGCCCGCTCGGCCCGCTCCGCAGCCAGGTTGCGGTTGGTAATCAACTCGGCGTGATCGGCCAAAGCACCGGTGGCCACCGCCACCGCCAGCCCCAGCGACAGCAAAACGATGGCAGTGTGCATTGCTCGAAGCGCTAGCGGCGTGTCGCAGAAATAGCGCCGTGGAACACTAGTCGAGGGGTTCGACGCCGGTTGCCACGATGCGGTTGGCGATCAGCAGGCGGCCGAGCTCCACCGGGCAGCTGACCACCACCGCCACCGACGGTGAGCTGCCGGAGTTGCCGCCAGAGCGGGGCTGAGAAACCAGACCGATATCAAAATCGGCGTCGCCCTGGTCGCAGACACCCGAGGTGGCAGCCAGCCCGCCCTGCTCCGCGGCGGAGGCAGCCTCGCTCCACCGCGCCCGATCCGACGGCGCACCGCCCGAGGCGGGAGAGCGCGACAGCGTGTGGGCAGCGCGTACGGCTGCGGCTTCGGCGTAAACGGAGGTTCGGTGGGCGGCCGTCCCCAGTGTGCCCGCCGCGTCGAGCACCGCCACCCCGAGCACAAGCACGGGCAGGATAAGCAGGAAGGCAATGGCGTCGCTCATGGCATCGACCTCAGCACGAGCCTGGAACGCTCACCGTCGCCGAGTCTGCCGCCGACTGGCAGGCGACCGCGGTGGCTTGCAGCGCAGAGACCCGGACATCCAGAGGCGCCGCGGTGACCGCCGCGATCAGATTGCAGGCATCGGCGTCCAACTCCACCGCGATCGGCTGCACGGCCAGGTGGCGGATTTGGCCCCAGGCTGCTCGGGTCGCCGCCGCCACCGCCGCAGGCGGGGGATCTGGCAGGCATTGCCACCCTGCGGCGATGGCTTCACGGGCGGCCGCGCCAACGGCCGACTGGGCGGCGGCATCGGCGGAGATCCGGGCCACATGGCGCGCATAGAGCCCTGTGATCAAAACCAGAAGCAGCATGACCAGCGCAGACGTACGCAGCACTACCAGTGAATCGGTCATTGCTATTCAGCGCACTTGTTGGAGCTCCAGGTGCCGCCGACGGCATCGCAGAGCTTCTCGGAGGTGATCCGCTGGTAGTCGATGTTGTCACCGCTCTCGGGCGCTTTGGAGCTGAGTTGGGCGTAGACGATGATGGCCACGATCGCCGCAGCAGCGATGCCGACCACGATCAAGATCATCTGGACGATGGCTGATTGCACTTTGTGTATCTCCTTTGGGTTGCAGAGCAGCCGGCTGCTTCAGAGCACGAAGATGACGGCGGCCATGACGGCTAGACCAGCGACGGCGGCCACCAAAGTGACCGTGCTCCCGATAGCCCGGCTGAGCTGGTCGATCGCCAAGCGCCGTTCGGACTCCAGTGTCCGAACAGATCGGGAGAGGGACTTGTCCAATAGCTGCGAAGACGCGGCCCCGGCCCGCTCCGCCGCCGCCACCGAGGCCAGCAGCGGTTCGACAGCAGAGCCGGCGACGGCATTGATGACAGCCGGCAGGGGATCGCGTCCGGCTTCTAGAGCGGCGCCGATCGCCCCCTGCGCCACGGTGAAAGCCCGGCCCGACACGCCTAGAGCGGCGTTGACGGCAGCGGCGTTGATCGGCTGGCCTGCTGAGGTCAAAAGCCGCAGTTTGCGCATCCACTCGAGCATCTTCAGATCGCGCTCTCGGCGATAGGCCGCGGCCGCGAAGCATCGGATGGCTCGCGGCGCCAGCGGGGCCAGCCACGTTGTGATCACCACCGCCAGTGCCAGCGTTCCGGCCCAGCCCGCCAAAGCTCGGCCGGCAAGCCCCGCGGCCACAGCCCCGGCGCCAGACACCGCCCAGCCGGCGGCGAAAATCCGGTTGGGCGACCAACCCATGGCCGCGGCCTGCACCCCGTTTCGGCTCAAACCGGCCGGCGGTGCCAGCAGCAGCACAGCAACCGCCGACACTGCCGATAGGCCCGCCAACAGGATCATCGGCTGCTCCTCCACGCTGGGGCCAGCACCCGCGCACAGAGCGCGGCAGTGAGCAAGGCCGACACTGCCAGGAAGTTCTGGCCGACCGCGGAGGTCAGCCAGCGCCCCACGTCCTTGGCCGCGAAGCCGGTGATGGCCAGCATGCCAACCGACATCAGCACGGTCACCGCAAGCTGCGGCATCAGCGCGGCAACATAGCGGTGGAAGTGGCGGGCGGTCTCAGCCGCCTCAGCGGCCTCATCGGCCAGGACGCCGGCCAAGCCCACCCACTGAGAACCGCCCCGGAATGCCTCGGCCAGCACTGTGGACAACATCTCGGCGATGGGCCGCTGCACGGTGGAGGAAAAGCGGCTGGCTGCTTCGACGAGTCCTCCGGTTTCGCATTCGGCGGCCATCTGCTGGGCGGCTGCCCCCACCCGCCCGCCGATGAGCGGGGCCGCTTGGCGGATGGCCTCTATCACAGTCGGCGCCACTAGCGCCTGATTGGCAAGGCTGCCAGCAAGCTGGGCCAAGTCGTCGGCCTCCCGCATGCTGCGGCGAGAACGCGCTTGGATTGCCACGGCCCATACGCACACCCCGGAGAGAATCAACGAGGCCACACCTGTGACAGCGCCGAAGAGAACCGTGCCAGATGCAAAGCCGCCGATCACCGCGATCGCGGCAAGCAGCGGTCCGGCTTGAACGGAGCGGCGCTCGGCAAGGACGAGGTTGCCGGCGAGCAGCGAGGCTGGGGTGGCTCCTGTGGTCGGCCACCAAATGATGGCCAACAGGGTCGCTCCAGCAGCCAGCGCGACAAGCACCGGGAGGCTCATCGGGATGCGCCCGGGGAGATCACCGCCGGCCTCGGGCGGTCCAGCGGGCTCACGCTGGGCGGTGCAGCCGACTCGTCGGGTGGCCGAAAGCCGATCCCCACCGACTGATAAAGCCGTTCGATATGGCCGTGGGGCCTGTCCACAGGCACTGCCCACCGCTGGCCGGGCCGCAGTTCCCACAAGCAGCGGGTCTCGATGGCATCCTGGCGCTCGTCGTATCCCACCACCTGGGAGACGTCGGAGATCACCCGCTCACCGAGCTCGTTGCGCCCCATCCACACCAGCAGGTGGACGGCGATGGCGATCTGCTGGCGGGCAAACCGGGGATCAGCGCCTTCGCTGCCTGCATATGACAGCAATTTGGATAGAACGCCGGGCCCGGGCTGGCTGTGCAAGGTAACCAAACAGCCGTTGAGGCCGCTGCTCATAGCATCCAGCAGCGCAAGTGTCCCCTCGCCCCTGGTCTCGCCGATCACGAGCTTCGAGGAGTTGGCACGCTTGGCATCGCGGATGTGGTCGCTCATGGTCAGCTTGCCCACTCCGTCGTTGTTGGCCTCTCGCGTGAGCCGCTCGAAGGTGTTGGGGTGGATGCCGTATTGGGCCAGCCGAAGCTCGGGCGTGTCCTCGATGGTGTCGATCCGCTCCGCTTCGTCCACCGTGGCCAAAAGCGCCTGGCACAGCGTGGTCTTGCCCCCGCCCATGGCCGCGGCGACAACGGTGTTGGCCCGGACCGCGCCCGAGATCGCCCCCACCAGAATCCTCTGGAGCGGCGGCGCTGCCACGTTGAGGTCTTCGAGAGCGGCCTTGCCCGCCATGTTCGACCGCAGCACCATGGTGGGGGGATGGCACATGAAGGCCTCCGCATGGAGCCGCCACCTGTCGCCCAGGCGGATGTCCAGGCGGCTGTCGAGAACGTCGAAGCGCTGGGGGTGGCCGCCCGAGAAGCTGGCCAGGTGGCGGGCTGTCTCGATCAACTCCTCGTTGGACGCAAACGGCGAGTTGCGGCGTTCACGCTGGCCCTCAGCCCGGTGGACGATCATGCATTCCCCACCCCTGATCTGGAACTCCTCCACCCCGGTTTCCTCCAAAAGATCGGCCAGCCGGGTTTGGGCGGCGTGCGAGGCCGACCACAGGTGGGTCTCGCGGTCGAGCGGATCGAGCCGCCGGGGCGCGACGGCAGTCCAAGCCAGTCGGCGTCCCAGTCGATGCAGCCGGCGGCGGTCGGCTCTGCCCGGCTGGGTGGGAACCCAGAGCGTCAGCACGCGCCGGGCTCGGCGCCACCCCAGATCCGGCTGTTTGTCGGACACCACCACCGACACGATCGGCGTGGAGCGGCGGCTGCCGGAGTCCAGGCGCAGCTGCGACCGCACATCGGTGCTGTCGGCGGCGGCGATCCGCAGAACGGCAGCGGCCGACGCGGCTGCCGACTCCAGGCGAACCTCCGGCTCGCTGTCGCCCAGCATCAGCACGGTGGGATGACCCGCCGCCGAGGCCCGGTCGACCTCTTCGGGGGAGACGGCGAGCACAGCGCCGGGCGCGGCGCCGTCGATACCCTCCAACACACCGTCCATCACCCGAGACACGGTTGCGGCATCCAACCACCGGTCGGCAACGGCGAACAGCATCAGCCCTGCGCCTCCCATTGCAGCGCCGAGAAGACGGCAGCATCGTCGGCGCTGTGCTCGCAAGACGGCCATCCTCCCGGCGGCGACTCCCAAATCGACCACTCGGTGTCGGCCAGCGCCGCGGCCAGCTCAGGGCCTGCCTCCACGGTGACCCTTGGAGTGGCGCCTTCGATCTCCACTGCTGCCAAGACCATCTCCGCGGCAGCGCAGCCTCCTGGAACAGAGGAGAACACAGCCCGGTCTCCGGGGGCCGGGCCGGGCGCAGGCCAGAGGTCGGCGTTCACGGTGAACCGCAACAGAGCGGTGGTCCGAGCGCCGTCTGTGCTCTGGCGGGCTCGCAGCATCTGCGGCGAGACAAGGGTTCCCTCTGGGACGTCCACGGAGGCGACCTTGCCCTCGAGCTCCTCGGGCGCCACGAACAGCGGCGCCAGATCGGCGGGCACGCTGACCAGGGCATGGTCGCCCACAGTGTGGCCTGCGGGCCATCGCTGGGCGGCGGCAACCACCGACGCCTCCGATGGGAGGCCATTGCTGCGGGACAGGGCGACGATGGCTATCGCTGTGAAGACCAGCACCAAAAACGCAGCCAGCAGTCGCCAGCGAAGGCTGACCGGCCACACAGCGGGCGACCACTGCTGCCTGTCGGGTGCGCTCACCACAATGTGACCTTGTCGCCCAGGTAGCCATTGGATTCCCTGAACCACGAGAGATCCTTGGCCACGGTCTCGGTATGGAGGTCGTTCTCCTCGGAGGTGTATTTGATTTGCAGCCGCCATTCCCAGAAGCCGCGGCGGGGGATCGGCCACCGGCACTTGTCGTAGCGGCGCTCCCAGTCTTCTGAGAGTGAAAGCACTCCGACGGCCGGCGCGGTCCACGGGGGCAGCTCGGCCGGCGAGCACCAAGTGGTGGCCGGATCGTTGCGGGGAAAAGCCAAGGCGTACCAGCGTTTGCGCTCCTGGCTCAGGCGATCCCACAGGGAGGCGGCCTCCCGTGCTTCGCGGGCGGCGGCAACGGCGCCGGGGCGGCGCAGCCTGGACAGATCGGACGGCTGATGGGCCAACAGCTCGCGCAGCGAGACGCCGACCGCGGTTGCCGTCCACAGGCATCCGTCCTGCGGGGCGTCTACCACGTTGAGCGTCGTCCCCGGCTGCTGGGCCACCCAGTGCCGGGCTGGGCTGCTCGGGCTCGACGCGACCGTAAGGTACAGCTTTCCGCCCGGCGCCTCAGGATGGTGATGCCCGGTGAATCCCTGGTTGTAGGGAACCACCGACTCCCACCGCAATGCGCTGCGGAGGCGCTGGCGAGTGGCGCTGCTCCATGATGTGGTGCAGGCTTTTTTCGGGGGCGCCTCCCAAGGGCAGTTGCCGGGGATGCCGTCGGTGAGGCAGGCAGGCGCGCATCCGCTGTTGGCACATGGGTTGAAATTGCGCCAATCCACCTCCTCGGGGTTGAATGCGGGCCCGGGGGC
>JAPYOG010000256.1 GCA_028278785.1 Candidatus Poriferisocius anaerobius
CGGCGCCGCCGGTGCGCGTCGGACGCGCAGAGAATCGCGCTGATGGTGCGCGACAAAGCCTGCGTGGGCTGCGGGGCCGACGCCAACCGCAGCTTCGCCCACCACATTGATCACTGGCGCAACGGCGGACGCACCGACTACCCCAACCTGGTCACCGTGTGCAACGACTGCCACCACGACATCCACGACAAACACCACCAGGTGACACGCGACCGGCGGACCGGCCGGCACCGAGTCGTGCCGCCACCCGAGACGTTCCCAGACACCGGAACCGACACCTGGCAGCCCGAACACCTGAACCCGGTACTCCGAAACTGAGATACCGGCCATGACCGCACCGAACACCTGAACCCGGTACTCCGAAACTGAGATACCGGCCATGACCGCACCAAACACCTCAATCCCGTACTCCGAAACCGACGAATCGGCCATGACCGCACCATGCAGCCCGTACCAAACAGCCCGCACCACGGGACGGCAACCACCCGGCACTGGCCCGGCAACAGGGTCGCCACGCAACCGACCAGCACGGGGGACAAGAGGCAACAACAGGCAACATGTCCAGTGGGGCGATTTCCGCGCCGCCCGGCGCGCGGCAAGCAGGGGGGATCAGCGGCAACAACAGGCAACAACAGGCAACTCACCTGGCACAAAACCGCCGACCAAACATTCGACACCACGACCGCGCATATGCAATGCACATGCAATACACAGTGCGAGAAATCAACCGCTAAGGACACTAGGCTGGCCGGGGATGGGGAAGATCGTTTTTGGCGATAATTTGGCGGTGTTGCGGGGTTTGCCGGATGCCAGTTTCGATTTCATCTATGTTGATCCGCCGTTCAACACCGGCAAGCGTCAGGAGCGTGTGCGGGTCAAGACGGTGCGTGATGAGGTGAGCGGTGACAGGACTGGGTTCGCGGGGCGCCGCTACCGGACCATCCGCTTGGGCGGATCGGGCTATGAGGATGCTTTCGACGACTATATGGGTTTTTTGGCTCCGCGTTTTGAGGAAGCCCGCCGGGTGCTGGCCGATGCTGGCAGTTTCTTCGTCCATATCGACTATCGGGAGGTCCATTACTGCAAGGTGCTGCTCGACCAGATCTTCGGGCGGGACTCGTTCATGAACGAGATCATCTGGGCCTACGATTACGGGGCCCGCTCCAAGAAGAAGTGGTCGGCCAAGCACGACAGCATTTTGTGGTACGCCAAAGACCCGGCCGACTACACGTTCCGCTTTGAGGAGATGGACCGGATTCCCTACATGGCGCCCGGACTGGTCGGCGGGGGGAAGGCAGCCCGGGGCAAGACCCCCACCGATGTGTGGTGGCACACCATCGTCAGTCCCAACGGCAAGGAGAAAACCGGCTACGCCACCCAGAAGCCGCTCGGCATCCTCGAGCGCCTGGTCAAGGTCCACTCAGAACCCGGCGACCTGCTGCTCGACTTCTTCGCCGGGAGCGGCACCCTCGGCGAAGCCGCCGCGAAGCACGGACGCGACTACCTGCTCATCGACAACAACCCCGAAGCCATCCAAACCATGACCCGCCGCCTGGCCCCCACCAACCCCGACATCACAGGCTGCGACGCGGCACGCTGAATGCCTTGGTTGGCATAGCGCAAAAGATGCCATCCTTGCAGGGCCATGTCTGAACAGCATTTGGATGAGCGGGTTCTGGAGGAGCGGGTGCTGTCCATCTGGCAAACCCGTCGGGCCCGTTGGCTATACCGGATGCTTGGGGTGTTGATCCGGTTGGCGGGGCGATTTTATCTGCGGACCAGACTGGTCGGCGCCGAGCGGCTCAAGACAGAGGGGGCGTTCATCATCGCCCCGGTACACCGGTCCAACCTGGACGCCCCGCTGGTTAACGCGCGATGCCCGCGACAGGTGCGATCGCTGGCCAAGGCCGAGATGTTCAAGAGCCCGGTGGGCGCCTGGATAAGCGCCATGATCGGCTCGTTCCCCGTACACCGCGGGGCGGGAGACCGCCGCACGCTGCAAGCCGCCATCGGCATGCTGCAACGGGGCGAGCCCCTGCTGGTGTTCCCCGAGGGCACCCGCCATTCGGGCGGCCAGGTGGGGGAGATCTTCGGCGGGGCCGCTTTTCTGGCCGCCCGAAGCGGGGCGCCGATCCTGCCGGTGGGCATCGCCGGAACCGAGGAGGCCATGCCGCCCAAGGCCAAGTTCCTCCGGCCGGCGCCGGTGTCCATCGTGGTGGGCGAACCGCTCCTGCCTCCCGAAACTCGCAATGGGCGGCTGTCGTCAGACCAGCGGCACGAGTTCACCAACCGGCTGAGAGAGGCCATGCAAGCGGCCATGGACGAAGCCGTCGAGCTGCAATCAGCCCGCCGGGGCCGCCGCAAGCGGAGCGCGGGGGCGCTGCTGGCTGCGGCCCTGATTGCAGCAGGGTGCTCCAGCGCTGCTGATGCGCCCTCGGCGCCGAGCGCCGAGCCAGCGGCGGAGATGGCGGAGGCGGTGCCCACCGCTGTCCAACCGGCATCTGGCGGCCTTGCCTTTCAGGATTGCGGACAGGCTTATCTCTGCGCTGAGCTGGAAGTTCCCGCTGACCACGGCGACCCCGGCGCAGCAACCGCAACCCTGGAGCTGGGGCTGCTCCCGGCCGGAGACCCTGATCGCCGCATCGGTGTGCTGCTTGTGAATCCCGGCGGTCCCGGCGGTGACATGAACAGCTTCCTGGAATTCGGGGCAGGGTTGTCGCAGCAGGTTTTGGAGCGGTTCGATGTGGTGGGTTGGAATCCTCGAGGTGTGAGGGGGAGCATTCCCCACGGATGCCGGGCCGAGGCCGAGCATTTGATGCTTTTGGACCCGGTGCCGGACACCCCCGAAGAGCAGGCGGCGTTGGACAAGTCGGCCCGGGAGGCGGCCGAAGCCTGCATGGATGGCTTGGGCGCCTACGCCCGCCTCATCGGTACAGAGCAGACGGTGATCGACATGGACTCCATACGCCAAGCGCTGGGGGAGGAGCAGATCAGCTATCTCGGCTACAGCTACGGATCGCTGCTCGGGCTGCACTACGCCGAGCGGTTCGGCTCGCGCGCTCGGGCCATCGTGTTGGACGGGGTGATGGATCCGGCTCTGGATCTTGCCGGCCAGGCTGTGGGCCAGGTCAGGGGATTCGAAAGGGTTATCGACGACATCTTCGATGCTTGCCGACAAGATCGGCAGTGCCCTGTTTCCGGCGATCCCGAGGACGCCTACAACGAGCTGGCAGGCCGCGTGGAGGCCGATCCGCTTCTGGATGCCGACGGCGGCGCAGCGGTCGGTCCGGCCGAATTGGTGCTGGCTCTGGTGCTGGCGGCCTATTCGCCCGAGATCTGGCCGATCTTCCATCAAGGCCTGGCAGCCGGACTGGAAGGCGATGGCGGGATTCTGAGGGAGTTGGCCCTGTCGTACTTGGAGTCTGTGGACCACGGCTCGTTCATCAGCATCGGTTGCAGCGATACCGGGCGCTTGAGCCCGGCCGAGTTGGACAGCCTGATCCGCCGGTTGGAGGAAGAAGCGGGAGATTTCGGGCGGGCGTCGGCGTCGTCGGTCCTACCGTGCCTCTATTGGGCCGACACCGAGCCTCTGCCGGTCGGCCCGATCTCCGCTCCCGATGCGCCCGGGGTCTTGGTGCTCGGCAACCGGGGCGACAACTCCACGCCCTATGAGTGGGCGGTGGCCGTGGCCGAGGCGCTGGAGAACGGCTTGCTTTTGACCTACAACGGCCAAGGCCACACCAGCTATGGTCGCCACCCGTGCGTGGACGGTGTGGTGGACAGCTATCTCATCGACCTGGCTCTGCCCGACGAAGACGTCGAGTGCGGCGGCACGGCTTCGGCTGCTTCAGCGCCGGCGCCCGCTCTGGACCGCTCGGCTGAGGAGTTCTTGGACTCTTTGGCCGAGGAGTTGCACTTTGCCCTGGCCGAGGAGCTCGAGCACCTGGCCGAGGTCTCCCAGGAGTGGAACCCCGACGCGGAGGTCTCGATGGCGATCGTGCTTCCCGACGAGACCACCCACGGGTACGAGGACCAAGAGCCCCGGGGATCGGCCAGCGCGGTCAAGCCGCTGTGGGCCGCAGCCGCCCTCGAATCGACGGGGGTGGAGGCGGTTGAACCCCTGGCCCATGCGGCCCTGGCCTTGTCCGACAACTCGGCAGGCGGCAGGATGATCGATCTGGCCGGAGGCGTGGACGCTGTGAACTCCTGGACTTCGACTCAAGCCCGTCTGCCCGACACCCGGCTGGAGGCGTGGCGCTTCGACGATCCCAATCGGGTGGCCGGAGATTTCCGGCCTGAGAATCCCCTGGGCAATCGCACCACAATGGCCGACCTGGCCCTCTTCTACGCTCGCCTGCGCAAAGGCGAGCTCCTGGGTGCCGGCGAGACCGCAGCCCTCCAGCGGTGGCTGCTGGGCACCTCGCATTCGCTGGCTTCTCCCAGAAGCCTCGACGGAGTTCTTCTCGACCGGCTTCCGCCGCAGGTGGCTGAGTCGTCGTTGCACAAGGCGGGCTGGCTTCCACCGAACTGCTGCTCAGCGGAATACCGGCTGATAGTCGACGCCGGGCTCATAGTGCTCGCTGACCGCAGATGGTTCGCGCTGGCCATCGTGAGCGCTCGGGGAGAGTTCTACGACTTGGCGAGCCAATGGGTATCGTGGGCTGCCTGCCGCATCTACGCCTTCGTGGCCGAAGATCGGGAAATCGTCTGCGATAGGGAAGGCGATGGTGTCCACGACCCTGAGATCTGGCCGTAACCGGCATCGCAAGACGCTCCGGGTGCGGGCATCGGCCCTCGCCCTGGCCGTGGCCGTCGGGGCAACCGTCTACCCGGCGCGCCGGGCGGCGTCGCTGGTGGTCACCGACGCCCTGAGGTTCCAGTGATGCAGGCTGCCGCGCTCGAAGC
>JAPYOG010000257.1 GCA_028278785.1 Candidatus Poriferisocius anaerobius
CCGATGAGCGACACGCTGGTGCCGCTGGCGTTCTTGACCCCGCCGGCCAGCGTCACCACCACGAACACGGGCAGAAGCGACCAGAAGCTCGCCCCCGGGGTGAGGTCGAATCTGGGGAATCCGCTTTTTTCGGGAATCCCCACCCAGGCCGCGTCGGCAACCGAGCTGATCTCATAGGCGCCGAACAGCGCGGCGGTCACGCTGCCGGTGACGATCCCGATGAGCGGCGACCACAGCCGCCACCCCTGAAGCCCGGCGACAGCCGCAATGCCCGGGGGCAGCGCTCGTCGGGCTCGTATCGGATGTCGTTGCTCATGCTCGGTGCTCTCGGGCAACCTGTAACTTATACGCGACCCTCGCCGACACCATGGGAGCGACTCTGCTGACCTGAGCTCTGCGCCGCCCTGAATACGGTGGCTGACTGCTGAATGTGCGGGCGGTGGAGCTGATGGGACTCGAACCCACGACCTCTTGCATGCCATGCAAGCGCTCTAGCCAGCTGAGCTACAGCCCCGCGAGCAGAAGACTCTAACAGCCCGCAACGTCCTTGCCCGCATGGGATAACGGTTGTTGGCGCCAGCTTGGGGCTCGGTAGATTGAGCGGCCATGGACGGCTACGAACCAGCGGCCATCGAGCCGAAATGGCAGCAGCGCTGGACCGGCGACGCCACCTACGACATCGACAACGACGACCCCCGGCCGCCTTACTACGTGCTGTCGATGTACCCCTATCCCAGCGGTCCCGCCCACATCGGCCATGTCCGCAACTACACCTTCGGCGACCTGCTGGTGCGCTACCGCACCATGCAGGGCGACGGCGTGCTCTCGCCCATCGGATTCGACAGCTTCGGCCTGCCCGCGGAGAACGCGGCCATCAAGACCGGCACCCACCCGCGGGAGCACACCGACGCCAACATCGAGCGGCTGTCGTCGTCTTTGCGCCGCATCGGCGCGGTGTACGACTGGCGCCGCACCCTCAGCAGCCACGATCCCGACTACATCCGCTTCACCCAGTGGATCTTCCTGAAATTCTATGAGGCCGGCCTGGTGTACCGGGCAACCGCCCCGGTGAACTGGTGCCCCGGCTGCCGGACGGTGCTGGCCAACGAGCAGGTGCTGGCCGACGGAACCTGCGAGCGCTCCGGCGACCTGGCACGACAACGCGAGCTGGAGCAGTGGTTCTACCGCATCACCGCCTACGCCGAGGAGCTGCTCGACGGCCTCGATGGCTTGGACTGGCCGAACCGGGTCAAGGTCATGCAGCGCAACTGGATCGGGCGCTCGGAGGGGGCCGAGTTCACCCTGCCCATCGCCGACGCCGACGGCAATCCCCGCCGCGACATCGGCGGGATCGAGGTGTTCACCACCCGGCCCGACACCAGCTTCGGCATGACCTTCGCGGTCATGTCCCCAGAGCACGCCCGGGTTCTCGAGCTGCTGACAGAGGACTGCCGGGCCGAGGCGGAGGCGTTCATCGCCTCGGTGGCCGATCGCAGCGAGATGGAGCGTCTGTCGGCGGGCGGGCCGGCCGACAAGCGGGGGGTGGACACCGGCACCCGGGTGGTCAACCCGTTCACAGGCCGGCCGATCCCGCTGTTTCTGGCCGACTATGTGCTCACCACCTACGGCACCGGAGCGATCATGGCCGTGCCCGGCGAGGACCAGCGCGACTGGGACTTCGCCACCGCTTACGGCCTGCCCATCGTCCGCACCGTGCAGCCCCCCGATGATTTCGACGGCGAGGCCTACACCGGCGACGGGCCGTCCATAAACAGCGAGTGGCTGGACGGCCTGTGGATGGACGAGGCCAAGGCCGCGGCGATGGACTGGCTGGAAGACCAGGGCATCGGCCGGCGCAAGGTGAATTATCGCCTGCGCGATTGGCTGCTGTCCCGCCAGCGCTACTGGGGGTGCCCCATCCCCATCGTGTACTGCGAGGCGTGCGGGGCGGTGCCGGTGCCGTACGAGGACCTGCCGGTGGGGCTGCCCGCCGACGTGGCCTTCATGCCCACCGGCCGCTCTCCGCTGGTTGACCACCCCGGCTTCTTGCACGCGGAGTGTCCCGGCTGCGGCGGGCCGGCCCGCCGGGAGACCGACACCATGGACACGTTCGTGGACTCCTCCTGGTACTTCCTGCGCTTCGCCGACCCCCACAACTCCGAGCTGCCGTTCAGCCGGGAGGCGCTGGAGCGGTGGCTGCCGGTGGACCAGTACATCGGCGGCGTGGAGCACGCCATCCTGCACTTGATGTACGCCCGCTTCTTCACGCGGGCGCTGTCCGATCTGGGGGTCGCCCCCGCCGGGCTGCGAGAGCCCTTTCAGCGGCTGTTCACCCAGGGAATGGTGCGGATGGGCGGGGGCAAGATGTCCAAGTCCCGAGGCAACCTGGTGGCGCCCGAGGAGATCATCGACGCCCACGGCGCCGACGCGCTGCGCCTGGCCATCTTGCAGGTGAAGCCGCCCGCCGAGGACGTGGACTGGGAGGACTTCGGCCTCGAGGGCTGTTCCCGCTTCCTGGGCCGGCTGTGGCGGCTGGCCGCGGGCACCGCTGAGCGGGCCAACCCCGCCCGATCAGGCCCCGCGACCGAGGCCGATCTCGCCATCGACGCGGCCGCCCACCGGCACATCCACCGCATAACCTCCGAGTTCGACCGCTGGTCGTACAACACCGCGGTGGCCGGCTGCATGGAGTTCACCAACGAGCTGTACCGCTACGTGCAATCCGACGACGGCCCCCACCACGACACGCTGGCGTTCGCCGTCGACTCCCTGCTTCTGGTGATGGCGCCCATGGTTCCCCACATCTGCGCCGAGCTGTGGGAGATGCGCCGGGGCGGCAACGTCCACACCGAGCCCTGGCCGGCCGCGGACGAGGCCAAGCTGGTGCAGGAGACGGTGACCATGGTGGTGCAGGTGAACGGAAAGGTGAGAGACCGCATCGAGGTGCCCGCCGACATCGCCGAGCCCGACGCCGAGGCACTCGCCCTGGCGTCCGAGCGGGTGCAGCAACACCTCCACAGTGCCACCCCCCAGCGAG
>JAPYOG010000258.1 GCA_028278785.1 Candidatus Poriferisocius anaerobius
TCCGATCCCGAGTGGCATCCCGACCGCGAGATCACTGTGACTCTGCTGGAGACCGACGAGTACCGCGTCGACCCCGCGCGGGCCACAGTGCGCGGCATCGTGCGCGACACCAGCCCCCGCTACTCGCTCGCCGGCGGTCCGATAACGCTCGCCCCGGGAGGCTGGGCTTCTGTGACGCTCTCGCAGAACGGCTCCCCCGAGGTGGGCAGCAGGGTGACCGCTTCGATAACGCCCGGGCACGGCGTAGGCATCTGCCTGACCGGGGTGTACTCTCCGACCACGGCTTCGTGCTCGCGGCTGCGAACCACGTCGGTGACGGCATACGGGAACCACGACACGCAGAACTTCTGGCTGGCGGGCAGCCAGCAGATACAGGTCTACCGCTATGACTGCGCCGCCAAACGCGGCGGGGTGGACAAATGCACCCCGAACGAGAAGCGCTTGCTCGGCCCCGCGACGCTGACCATCGCCACACCGGGCGGGAACACGACAGTGACCCTCACAGACGCCACGCCAGCACCGCCTCCGCCACCCCCGCCGCCGCTTGTGCCGGAGACAGTGCCGGAAGAGCGGGTGCTGACGCCGCCGCAAGCCCATGTCGACGCGGTGCGGGCGCTCGCCGCGCAGACCCGCCACGGCAAGGCGCACACCGACAGGTGGAACAGCCTGCTCGCCGCCTACGGCCTGCCCCCGGTGGGCGACTACGACGGGCCGGCGATCACCCCCAACACCGCGTGCTACAACCAGCGCATCTTCTCGTCGCCGCAATGGGCGACCGCCTGCACGGTTCTGACTGAGCCGTAACAAGCCCTGCCCGACCGCAGCCGGAGGGTGAGGGCATGGCCTTGGGGCTGGATTCCCGTCCCGCGCGAGCTCGCCCGCATCAGGGCCAGCGGCTGCGGACCCGTCCGCTGACCGCTCCGACTTCCCCAGGTCAGCGCACTGCTCCGGGAACCAGCCACCGGGTGCCCGCGAAGCGCCATACCAGGGCGACCAGTCGGGCGCCCATGAGGGCCCACATGGCGCCCCACAGCCAGCCGATGCCCGCGTCGGCGGCCATCACCCACACAGCCAGGGGGATGAAAACCGCCGCGGCGCCGGCCATGGCCACGGCCAGGAACCGCATGTCCCCGGCGCCGATCAGCACGCCGTCGAGGGCGAACACCACCCCGTTGAGCGGCTGCATGAAGGCCAGGTGCAGCATCAGGAAGCCGACCAGGGACAGCACCGCCTCGTCGCTGGAGAACACCAGTGGCAGCCACGGACGGGAGGCCAGCAGCACGATGGCAGCGGCCAGCCCGGTCGCCAGCCCCCATTCGACCATGCGACGGCCGGCGGCCCGGGCCTGCTCCAGCTCGCCTGCGCCCAGGAAGCGGCCGATCATGGCCTGTCCGGCGATGGCCACCGCGTCCAGCACCAGGGCCAAGAAGAACAAGAGCTGGTAGATCACCTCGTGGGCGGCCAACTCGATGTCGCCCAGCCGGGCGGCCACGGCCACCGACATGGTGAACGAGGCCCGCAGTGCCGCGGTGCGCAGGAACAGGTCCAACCCCACCACCGCCAGGCGGGCGATCACCGAGCGGTCAGGCGCCATGGTCACCCCATGTGCGGTCACGGCCTCTCGGATCCACCGCACGTAGGCCCCTGCGGCGAGCCATTGGGCGATGACGGTGGACAGCGCCGATGCGCCGATGCCGAAGCCGAGGCCGTAGATCAGCACCAACTCCAGCGCGAGGTTCAGCCCTGCTGTGTACACCGCCACCTTCAGTGGGCGCAGCGTGTCCTGGAGGCCCCTCAGATAGCCCACCCCGGCCAGCGTGATGAGCATCCCCGGCAAGCCGAAAACACTGATGCGCAGGTAGATCCTCCCCTGGGCCAGCACGTCGCCGTCTGCTCCGAGGATTCTCATCAGGGGATCGGCGAGGGCAAAGGCCGCTGCGGCCAACACGGCGCCCACCCCCGCGGCCAGCCAGAGCCCCTGCACAGCTTGCTGCGCGGCCCGGTGGTGGTCGCCGGCCCCGATCAGCCGCCCCACGGCTGCGGTGGTCCCGTAGGCCAGGAAGAGGAATAACGACAACGCCCCCAGAAGCACCTGCGAGGCCACCGCCAGCCCGCCCAAATGGGGTGTGCCCAGGTGCCCCACCACCGCGGTGTCGGCCAGGGTGTAGAGCGGCTCGGCGACGAGCGCGCCGAGGGCGGGGACCGCCAGCCGGGCGATCTCCCTGTCGTAGGGGGACTTGTGCAGTCCTGACAGCCCTCTAGTTCGCGCCATCCCAATAGCTAGCCTGTCGCTATGAGCGACATGAAGCCACGTTCTTCGCCGAGCGCCTCGGACTCCAGCATGAAGCCGCGTTCTTCGCCGAGCGCCTCGGGTCCCAGCATGAAGCTGCGTTCTCACGAGGTCACGTCAGGGGTTGAGCGGGCGCCGGCTAGGGCCATGCTGCGGGCTGTGGGCATGACCGACGACGACTGGGACAAGCCCCAAGTGGGGGTGGCGTCATCGTGGAACGAGGTGACCCCGTGCAACCTGCCGCTGGACCGGCTTGCCAAACGGGCCAAACAGGGTGTGCGCGACGCCGGCGGATTCCCCATCGAGTTCAACACCATCGCGGTGTCCGACGGCATCTCCATGGGCCACGAGGGAATGCGGGCCTCCCTGGTGAGCCGGGAGATCATCGCCGACTCGGTGGAAGCGGTGATGCACGCCGAGCGGTTGGACGCCTTCGTGAGCTTCGCGGGCTGCGACAAGTCGCTCCCCGGCATGCTGATGGCCGCCGCCCGCCTCAACCTGCCGTCGGTGTTCGTCTACGGCGGCTCCATCCTCCCTGGACACCACAACGGCCGAGTGCTCGACATCGTGAGCGTGTTCGAGGCGGTGGGCGCCCATGCGGTGGGCGCCATCGACGACGAGGAGCTCGGCGCCATCGAGCGCAACGCCTGCCCCACTGAGGGATCATGCGCCGGGATGTTCACCGCCAACACCATGGCCTCAATTGGGGAGGCGCTGGGCATGTCGCTGCCGGGCAGCGCTTCGGCCGCCGCGGTGGACCGGCGCCGCGACGACTACAGCTATGCCAGCGGCACTGCGGTGATCGGGTTGTTGCGGGACGACATCCGGCCCCGCGCCATCATGTCCAAAGGGGCGTTCGAGAACGCCATCGCGGTGACCATGGCCTTGGGCGGGTCTACCAACGCGGTGCTGCACCTGCTGGCCATCGCCTGGGAGGCCGGGGTGGAGCTGAAGCTCGACGACTTCAACAAGATAGCGGCCCGTGTGCCCCATCTGGCCGACACCAAGCCCCACGGTAGGTACCACATGGCCGACATCGACCGCATCGGCGGGATACCGGTGGTGCTGAAGATGCTGCTGGACGAGGGACTGCTGAACGGCGACGAGATCACCGTGACCGGCAAGACCATGGCCGAGAACCTGGCACTGCTGGACCCGCCCGGTCCCGACGGGGACGTGGTACACGGCTTGGAGAACCCGCTGCACGACATCGGCGGCATCGCCGTGCTCACCGGCTCGCTGGCCCCCGACGGCGCGGTGGTGAAGGTGGCCGGAATCGACTTCGACCGCTTCGAGGGCAGGGCCAGGGTGTTCGACGGCGAGGATGCGGCTATGGACGCGGTGCTGGGCGGGCGCATTGAAGCCGGCGACGTCGTGGTGATCCGCTACGAGGGGCCCAAAGGCGGCCCGGGCATGAGGGAGATGCTGGCCATCACCGGGGCGATGAAGGGCGCGGGACGGGGCGGGGACGCCGCCCTGGTCACCGACGGCCGGTTCTCCGGGGGCACCCACGGCTTCTGCGTGGGCCATGTGGCCCCTGAGGCCGCCGATGCCGGGCCCATCGCCATGGTGGCCGAGGGAGACGCCATCCGCATCGACGTGCGGCGCCACTCCATCGACCTGCTGGTGGACGAGGCCGCCCTGGCCGAGCGGCGGGCTGATTGGAAGGCGCCCGAGCCCCGCTACAATAAAGGCGTGCTGGCCAAGTACGCCCGCCTGGCCCAGGGGGCGGAAAAGGGCGCAGTCACCGAGGCCTGACTCGGTCCTCCCATGCTGGGAGGGCTTTCTGTTTCAGGTGGCATCCCGAAAGATTGATCCAAAATGAAAATGAACGGCGGACAAGCCCTGATGAAGGCCCTCGAGAACGAGGGAGTGGAGATCATGTTCGGGCTGCCCGGCGGGGCCATCCTGCCGGTGTACGACCCTTTGATCGACTCTTCCATCCGCCATGTGCTGGTGCGCCACGAACAGGGCGCGGGGCACATGGCCGAGGGGTACGCCCACGCCACCGGCCGCCCGGGCGTGGCCATGGTCACCTCGGGTCCCGCGGCCACCAACATCGTCACCCCTCTGTGCGACGCCTACATGGACTCCATCCCCATGGTGGTGGTCACCGGCCAGGTGCCCTATGCGGCCATCGGCACCGACGCCTTCCAGGAGTGCGACACCACCGGCATCACCATGTCGGTCACCAAGCACAACTACCTGGTGACCGAGGCAGCCGACATCCCCCAGGTGATACACGACGCCTTCCACATCGCCACCACGGGTCGCCCCGGGCCGGTGCTGGTGGACATCCCAAAGGACATCGTCGACCCCAACAACCCCCGCTCGGCCATGGAGTGGCGCACCCCCGACGGCCACGACCTGCCCGGATATCGCCCCAACCTGGCCGGTGACGCCGAGTTGGTGCGCCAGGCGGCCAAGCTCATCTGCGGCGCAGAGCGCCCGGTTCTCTACACAGGGGGCGGGATATTGAAATCGCGGGGGGCGGAGGCCCTTCTGGAGCTGGCCGAGATGACCGGCATCCCGGTGGTCACCACCCTGATGAACCGGGGAGGGTTTCCCGACGACCACCCTCTTTGTCTGGGCATGCCCGGGATGCACGGCAACTACACCGCGGTCACCGCCATGCAGGAGTCCGATCTGCTCGTCGCCCTAGGCGCCCGTTTCGACGACCGGGTCACCGGCAAGGTGGCGGACTTCGCCCCCCTGGCCAAGATCGTGCATGTGGACATCGACAGCGCCGAGCTGGGCAAGGTGCGCCGCCCCGACGTGGCCATCCAGGGCGACTGCCGTGTGGTTGTCGAGGACCTGATCCGGGTTCTGGCCGACATGGGAGGCAGCCTGGCGCAACCCGACCGCAATGCCTGGCGGTCGCGGATCAGCGGCTGGCAGGAGCGCTTCCCGCTGACCTACGAGCAGTCCAAGCCCGAGGAGCTGCTGAAGCCCCAGTACGTGTTGGAGACACTGCGCGATTCCACCCCCGCCGACACCATCGTGGCCTCGGGCGTGGGCCAGCACCAGATGTGGACCAGCCAGTACTGGAAGTTCAACCACCCCTACACCTGGGTCAACTCAGGCGGTTTGGGCACGATGGGGTTCGCCATCCCCGCGGCCATCGGGGCCAAGGCAGGCCGGCCCGACCGCATGGTGTGGGCGGTGGACGGCGACGGCTGCTTCCAGATGACCGCGCAAGAGCTGGTCACCGCATCCACCGAGGGCTTCCCCATCAAGGTGGCCCTCATCAACAACGCCTACCTGGGCATGGTCCGCCAGTGGCAGGAGATGTTCTACGAAGAGCGCTATTCCGAGGTGTACCTGGCACGAGATGTGCCCGACTACAAAATGTGGGCCGAGGCTCTGGGCTGTGAGGGGTTGAGGGTGGAGTCGCCCGAGGAGGTCGGCCCCGCCATCGCCCGGGCCAATGAGATCGACGACCGTCCTGTGGTGGTGGAGTTCCGCTGTGAAGCGGGAGAGAACGTGTTCCCCATGGTTCCCGCGGGCATGTCCAACAGCGACGTGGTGGTCGATCCCTCCCAGCAGGATCAGGTCCGATGAGCAGCACAGGAGGCCAGGACACCACCACGCTGGTGGTGCGGGTGGAGAACAAGGCCGGCGTGCTGGCCCGGGTGGCCGGTTTGTTCGCCCGTCGGGGCTTCAACATCGAGTCGCTGGCCGTGGCGCCCACCGACGATGAGCGGTTCAGCCGCCTCACCATAGTGGTGGGGGTGGACGCCGCCCCCATGGAGCAGGTGGTGAAGCAGCTCGACAAACTGGTCAACGTGGTGGAGATACAAGAGCTGAATCCCGCGGTCAGCGTGGAGCGGGAGCTCATGCTGGCCACCGTTCGCGCCGACCCGCCCACCCGCGGCCAGATACTCGATCTGGTGAGGGTGTTCCAGGCCGCGGTGCTGAACGTGGGCTACGACGAGATCATGGTGTCGCTCACAGGATCGCCCAGCCGAGTGGATGACTTCGAAGGCCTTCTGCGACCCTATGGGATCGTGGAGGTGCAGCGCACGGGCAAAGTAGCACTGCCCAAGCT
>JAPYOG010000259.1 GCA_028278785.1 Candidatus Poriferisocius anaerobius
GACATCCCGACACGCCGCTAATCGCAGCCTGAACCCGCGCAGACATCCCGACACGCCGCTAGTCGAACAGCGCCTCGGCGAATTCGGCGGCATCGAATTCCATCAAGTCTCCGATGCCCTCGCCGAGGCCGACGAGCTTCACCGGAATATCCAACTCCTCCTGCACCGCCAGAACGATGCCCCCCTTGGCCGAGCCGTCGAGCTTGGTGAGCACAACGCCGGTCAGCTTGGCCGACTCGGTGAACCGCCTGGCTTGGACCAGACCGTTTTGACCAGTGCTGGCGTCGATCACCAGCAGGACTTCGGCGACGGCGCCCGGACCCTTGCCGGCCACCCGGTGGATCTTTTCCAACTCATCCATGAGATTGGCCCGTGTGTGCAGGCGACCGGCCGTGTCCGCCATCACCAATGGAACCCCGGTGGCTGCCGCGTGCTCTATGGCGTCGTACACCACCGAGCTGGAATCCGCCCCCTCGGCGCCCCGCACCAGCTCCGCGCCTGATTTTTCAGCCCACATGCCGAGCTGCTCGGCGGCAGCAGCGCGAAAGGTGTCCCCCGCCGCCAAAACGACCTTGCGGCCGCCTCGCACCTCTCGAGCGGCCAACTTGCCGATAGTGGTGGTCTTGCCCACCCCGTTCACCCCCACGAACAGCCATACCGCCGGATTGCCGTCAGTGCTCAGCGCCAGGTTCCTGCCCCCCAGATCGTCGACCAGCTGAGACTTCAGCAAGGACAAAAGCGCATCGGCGTCGTTCGCCTTCTCGGCTTTGGCACGCTCCTTCAACCGCTCCAGGAGCGCTCCTGCGGTATCGATGCCGGCGTCGGCCAGGATCAAGGCCTCTTCCAGTTCCTGCCATGTCGCGTCATCCACTCCCCGGGTGACCAACGACGACAGGAAACCTGCGAACGGCCTCCGCGCGGACCCCATCTGAGAGCGGAAGCCGATTCGCGCCATGCCGCCAACCCCTAGTTGCTAGTTGTCGTCTGTCGCCGGGCGGACGCCGACAACCAATGTGAACCGTAGGAGCACGTCGTCGCGCAGCACTTCCAACTCAGCCGGGGTGCCTGGTGCGCGGAACTGCACTTTGGCCGCCAATTCCACAAACGTCGAAATCGGCTCCTCGTCGATGCCCACAATCAAGTCCCCCGGCATCAACCCGGCTTCATCGGCGGGGGTTCCGGGAATCACCTCGTCTACGAAAGCACCGGGCAGGCCGATCTCCGGGTCGCTGCCCCACACCCCCAAATAGCCCAACTCGGTGCTCTCCCCGTTCAAAATGCGCTCCGCGATGTTCAGCGCTATGTCAGAGGGGATGGCGAAGCCCAGCCCTATATTGCCCATGGTCCCGTCGGTTCGGATGAGCGTGTTCATGCCGATGACCTGGCCGAAGCGATTGGCCAGCGCACCCCCCGAGTTGCCGGGATTGATGGGCGCATCGGTCTGGATCATCTCCACGAAAGCGCTGTCTGCCGAGCCCTCCCTGACGGCCCGCCCCACTGCGCTCACGATCCCCGACGTGACCGACTGCTGCAACCCGAACGGGCTTCCGACCGCCACCGCCAACTGCCCCACCTCGACATTCGACCGGTCGGCGAATATCGCCGGAGTTAGGGCTATGTCGGTTTCGACCCTGACCAGGGCCACGTCGATCGCCGGGGCCGCACCCACCACCTCGCCCTCGGCCCTCGTCCCGTCGGCAAACTGCACTCGCACAGCCCGGGCGTTGCCGACAACGTGGGCGTTGGTCAGGATCAGCCCGCTGGCATCGTAGACGATCCCCGATCCCTGCCCCCCTCTGGGCTGGTCTTCGGGGAGCTCCGGGACAAACTCGGGATCACCAGACCCCGGGGCGGGAACCTCGGGAGAATCATCGGGCTGCTCACCGGCGACCACCTCGATTAGAACCACCGAGGGGACCACTGCTCGGGCGACCTCCACAACCGGATCCAGGGGCGCCACCGGTGGGACCAGATCGGTGCCGCCATCAGATCGCAGTGCGGGGCGAGAAGTCGGGGGCGCCTGCACCGGCCGGGGTGCTGCCGCCGGCGTCTCCGGTCTGGAAACCACGACGATCTCGGGAGGCGGCGCCTCTCGGTTGAAGAACACGCTGCCGATGCCCACCCCGATGCCCACCAACCCGAACACGGCCAAGACCACCGACGCCACCAGCATCGCCAAAGCAGGATTGGAGGACCGCGGAGGGGAGCTGTCGGGGGAAACCCAGGCAACCGTTTCGCCGCTGAGAGGCACGGGCAAATTGCGGGATTCCCCAGCCGGACCGTCCGACTCGAACCCCGGCAGATCCAGCTGCCTGTGGGGATCTTCGGGCGGGTCCGGCGGCCCGTGGGTATCTTCGGGCTCGTCCGGGGGCCCGTGGGTATCTTCGGGCGGGTCCGGGGGCCTGTGGGGATCTTCGGGCTCGATGCTCATCTTGTGCTGCGTGCTGAGACTTCAGCTTTGTCCGAGAAGTATCTTCGGCGCCGAGGCTACCACCACTTTTTCCGAAATGGCTTTGGAGCTGCCTCCCGGTTTCATGGACACGCCGTACAGGCAATCGGCTGCTTCCATCGTGCGCTTTTGGTGGCTGACGATCAGCATCTGAGCATCAGAGCGGAACTCGTCTACGAGATCGAGAAACCGGTGCAGATTGACATCGTCGAGCGCTGCCTCCACTTCGTCCATGACATAGAACGGAGAGGGCCTGCTTCGGAACACCGCGAACAGAAAAGCCATGGCGGTTAGCGAGCGCTCCCCCCCTGAGAGCAGGCTCAGCCTCCGGACGTTCTTGCCCGACGGGCGAGCCTCGATGTCCACACCGGTGTCGAGGAGCGCGTCGGGCTGGGTGAGCCGCAAGCTGCCCTCCCCACCGGGAAACAGGGTCTGGAACAACTCGGCGAAGTTGCGGGACACATCGGCATAGGCCGACGAGAACACGCTGATGATCTCCTCGTCGATCTTGCGGATCACCCTGCGGAGCTCGCGGCGGCTCTGGCGAATGTCGTCTATCTGGCCCTGGGTGAACTCATGGCGCTCCGACAGCTCCTCATACTGCTCCAAGGCCAAGGGATTCACCGGCCCCATGATCCGCAGTTCCTGCTCCAAGGCCTTGACCCGGTCGCCGGGGGCAACTCCCGGATCCAGCGGGGGGCATTCCGCGGCGACAGCCTCGCCCGGTTCGCAGCCCAGCTCGCGGCGGCAACGCTCCACGGCGGATTCCAACTTGACCGCCGCCTCGGCCAACTCGACGTCCAAGGCCCGGTCCCGTTCTCTGCGCCGCCCCAACTCGGCCTCGGCCTGCGACCGCCTGCGCCGGAGATCGTCGAGCCGGGCCACTGCTGACCTCACGGCCTGCGACTGCTCGGCTCTGCGGCGACGCAATCCCTCAAGCTGAAGGCCAGAGGATTGAGACCGATCGGCCACCAGCGCGATGAGCGCGTCGAGAACCGCCAGCTTCTTGTCGATGGCGTCCCGCCGGGCAGCGACTTCGCTGCGAGCCTGGGACATGCGGCTGAGGCGCGACTCGATGTCATCGCGTTGAGCGGACAGCAGGCGCTCCCGCTCTTGCAGCCCAGCAGCCCGAATTCGCAACTCGGAGCGGCGCCTGCCGACCTCCTCCGACCTCTGAGACAACTCGGACCGGGCCAGGTTCATGCGCTCGGCCATATCCCGTTCTTCGAGTTCTCTGGCTTCGTGGCGAGGCAGCTCGTCACGAAGGCCCGCAACCCGCCGGCGATCCTGGGCGATCCTGCTGTCCAGCTCGCGGACGCGGGGTCCGAGCGCTTCGATCCCAACCTCCACATCGCGCAGTTCCCGCTCGAGCCTGCCAGCCCGGTCCCGAACCTCGCTCACCGCCTCCGATCGGCTCAGAGCTGCCCGGCGCGCCGCCACCACCGCTTTCTCGGCCTCTGCCAGCACGCGATCGGCTTGCGCCACCGCGTCCGAGGCGGTGCTTTGCGCCTCAGACGCCGCAGCGGACTTGCGGACGGCCTCTTCC
>JAPYOG010000026.1 GCA_028278785.1 Candidatus Poriferisocius anaerobius
ACGTGGTGGTGTAGACGGTGAGTTCCACCGGTGGAATTCGCCCACACTGTTTGGTCCGCGATGTTGTCACTGCGCTGTGCAAGTATCTGGCCCTCAGGAGGTGAGTAGGTGACAACCGAAGTGGTGATCCTCAATCGTGGTGCCGTTGCAATCGCGGCCGACAGTGCCGTAACCGTTGGTTTGCACGGCCGCAAGATCTACAACACTGCGAACAAGCTATTTCCCCTCTCAACCGTTGAGCCGGTTGCAGCAATGGTCTATGGCGCGGGTTCGTTCGCGTCGATTCCTTGGGAAACGGTGATAAAGGAGCACCGACGCCAACTTGCCACGACCTCCTACGGTTCAGTGGACGAATACGCAGAAGCGCTCGTCGGCTACTTGTCTTCCTTGGTCCAGCATGTGTCCCTGGAAGAACAGCGGGAGCGTGTGGTTATGGCCGTTTGGTTGGATCTGGACAGTGTGCGGGTGTCGGTAGAGCGCACTGTGTTGGATGCTGAATCGGCAGGTTCCTCGCTCACTGAAGCTCAGATCCGTAGTGAGATCCTCAGCAGAATCAATGCTCGGATCAGCCATTTGGAGCAATGTGGCTTCATCGATGGCATGAGCGCAATGCTTGTCGGGCGAGAGATCAGCGCGGCGATCAAGGACTGGCCAGCGTTTGTAGACGAATATCTCAACGGGCTCCCTACGAACTCGGAGATCAAGCGACGAGCTCTGGTCATGGCCCGGGCCTCCTTGAGGGCGGCCCAGCAGTCGCCATGGTATAGCGGGCTCGTAGTGACAGGGTTTGGTACCGAGCAGTTGTTTCCTGCGCTGTCTCACTACATCGTCGACGGAGTTGTGGCTGGCCGTGTTCGAGCGTGGAAGGTAGACGGTGTTTGCATAGGAGAAGAGCAGTCGGCAGGCATCTACCCCTTCGCACAAGAGGACATGGTGGCAACCTTTATGGATGGCATCCACCCTGGCTATCGAGGGGCGCTGAAGGAATTCGTCGGCGAGGCGATTGACCTCTTGATCCAGCACTTCGGAGATCAGGTGAAAGGCTCGCTTTCGGCGACAGAGCATTCAGCGTTACTCGATGAGATGAGCCTTGCCCGCGCGAACATTGCCGATCACTTCCAGGATCGTTTGCGCGACTTTTTGAAGGACAAGAACTCCGACCCGATCATGTCTATCGTGGAATTGCTCCCGAAGGAGGAAATCGCGGAAATGGCAGAGGCTTTGGTAAACCTCACGTCTTTCAAGCGAAGAGTCACACCAGAGGCTGAGACGGTAGGGGGGCCGATTGACGTGGCCGTGATCTCCAAGGGAGACGGGCTAGTGTGGATCAAGCGCAAGCACTACTTCGCGCCTGAACTCAACCCGCGTTACTTTGGTCGCGGCCAAGGGTTCCCAAACGCTGCTATGATAGGGGTGAGACCATGACGAGAAACGCTGAGGACGCTCTGCGTCAGAAGCTGTCGGAGGCGAGCACCCAACAGACACGCCCCCCGTTTTCCCAGCCTGTGGAGCATATGGACCCCGCAGCCTTCGGACGCCGTGTTGCGCGAGAGCTCTTTGAGGAGTATGTGAAGGAGAGCCAGGAGAGGGCCAAGCGCAAGGAGGGCTAGCCCTGGTTGCTCGCGGAGTGTTGGTGAGGGCACATCTGGGGCAGGCCCCCAAACCGTGAAATATCAGGGCTGACCGCGCAGAGCCGTTTTGTGGCAAGATTTCCGGCCATGGACGGGCGTGTGAAAAGCGTGTTGGAGTCATGTGTGCCCCGTGAGGAAGTGTTGCGGGGTGGGCTGGTCGACAAGCACTTTGCCGCCCAGCTTGATCAGGTCATCGCCAATGCTCCCGGCTACCACGACTACGCCGATGCCGACTCCTTCTTCAAGATCACCCATCCCACCCACGGCCTGAAGGACCTGCTGTCTGGCACGTTCGCCCGCTTGTCGAACAATGCATCCGCCGCGGCCAATGCCGAGCACGCGGTCTACCGCTATGAGACCAGCTTCGGGGGAGGAAAAACCCACGGACTGATCGCCCTGTGGCACTTGGCCAGCGGTGCCCGACCCTCCAATCTCGACGAGTTCATAGACCCTGACCTCCTCCCCCCACAGTGCTCAGCCGCAGCGGTGGTGGGTGACAGCCTCGACCCGGTAAACGGTTTCACCACTGGCGGAACTACCACCTTCACCCTGTGGGGCGAGATCGGCCGTCAGCTCGGCCCCGAGGCGTGGGCCCTCGTCCAAGCCAGCGACGAAGCCCGCACCGCCCCGGGCAAGCAGGTGTGGCTTGACATGTTCGGCACAACCCCCACGGTGATCGTCATCGACGAGATCGCCCAGTACCTGCGTCAGTTGGCCTCCTCGGCTAGGTCTGACATCAACCAGCTGGCCAAGGCCACTATCGCCAGCCTGAAGGTGCTGTTCGAGGCGGCCACGGCCGCTCCCGCGGTGCGGGTCATCGTCACCCTGGCCACCGGCACCGCCGCCTTCGGTCAAGAGACCACCGAGATCAGCCAAACGCTGACCGACGTGGCCGCCGAGCGGCTCATCGTCGAGGCCAACGACGTGATGGAGCGGCCCAAGGGTGCAATCGGCCGCCCCGCCGAAGACCACGAGATCGGCTTCATCCTGCGCCGCCGCTTGTTCTCCGAAGTCGACGAGAATGCCGCAGCAGCTACCGCCGCCGCCTATCGGGAGCTATACCGCAACCTGGCCCAGCGGGGCGTGGTCATCGGGGCGGCTACTGCCGACCCAGCCGCATACGCCGAGCACATTGCCAGCGCCTACCCCTTCCACCCCGCGCTCATCGACTGCCTCGACAAGCGCATCGGCCCGATGCCGGGATTCCAGCGGGCACGGGGTGCCCTAAAAATGCTGGCCGAAACTGTAGCTGCCCTGTGGGCCGACGGGGTGAATGCACCCACCATCAACCTTGGCGACCTGCCACTGCACTACCCCCAGGTGCGGGCTTCCATCACCACCTCAATCGATCGCGACGCACTCGACGGCCCCGCGGTAGCCGATTTCGCCGCCTCGAGCAGTCACGCCGGCGGGGTGGACCAAGAGCGCTGGCCCGACCAGCGCACCGCCACCCGAGCGTGTACAACTGTCTTCTGTCACAGCGTGGCCGGCGAGCCGCTGCCCGGAGCAGCCCTGCCCGACATCTATGAAGGCACCTGCCAGCCCGACGAAGATCCTGACGTCATAGACGAGGCGTTGGCGGCCACCAGCCAAGTGGCATGGCACCTGGTATCCGACGGAGCCACATGGCGATTCCAAACCGCCCCCAACGCCAACCGGATCATTGCCTCGGAGAGGGCAAACGTGGCCAACGCGGACATCACAGAGGAGCTCGACCACCGCATCCGCTTGATCTTTCCCAGCGACGGCCCAGTGAAGGCCATTCACTTCCCAGCCGGCCCGGCCGACGTGCCGGACGAGCAGCAGCTCCGCCTCGTGGTCTTCTCCTACAACGATGTGACCACCACCGCTCGCGATGCCCATACCCCGTCCGACAAGGTGGCCAACGTGGCCAACCGGTTCGGCGTTAGGGAGCAGAACCGCACTTACCGCAATGCGGTGGTTTCACTGGTGGCCGACGGCGATGCCATCGATGCCATGCGAGAACGCGTGGGCTTCGAATTGGCCGCCCAGCGCATCGCAACCGACAACGCCCGCATGGCTCAGTTCGACCGCGAAGTGGCGAACACTCTCAAGCAACTGGCCGACAAGGCCGCCCTTGAAACCCGGGTGGCCATATTTGCCGCCTACCGCCACATGTACTGGCCGGCGCGTGACCCGGCCAACAAGAACCTTCGGCACTACGACTTGCCCGCCCGCGATCAGGGGAGGGTGGTGCAGGCTCAGACCGCCGTGATCATCGAGGCATTGAAGTCAAACGGCAAGATCACAGACAACGTACCGGCAACCGACCGGTTGGCCGCCGCGGTGGGGTTCAGCCCTAGCCATCCGGAGGTAACCACGGCGCAACTGGCTGAGGCTCCGTGGCGAGACCACGCCCAAGCCATCGTGTTGAACCCCAGCCTCATCACCGATGCCATTGCCACCGGGGTGCGCTTCGGGGCTTGGGTGTATTACGACCCCGATCAAAATAGGGCCTGGGGGCTGGGCGATCCCCCTCCTCCAGCCCGCATCGACGGCAACGTGTGGCTCTATACACAAGACCGAGCCCAAGAGCTAGGACTGCTACGCCGACCGGTAGACCAGCCAGCCATCAACACCGCGGTGGCAGACAACGGCGGAAGCATCGACGGTGCTGCATTACGCCGCGAGCTGCACAAGGCGCTAGGCGGCGAACCATCAAAATCCGAGGTGCTCGAAGCCTTGACC
>JAPYOG010000260.1 GCA_028278785.1 Candidatus Poriferisocius anaerobius
CACCAGAGCGGGCTCTGCAAGCCCGCCGCCCACCAACCGGGCCGGGCCCACCCGGTTGGCATCGGTGCCCCGGATCCCGTCGGAGTAGTCGTTGGCGTAGTTCACGCCCACCTGTAAGGCCAGCGCCACCAGCAGCGCCACCCCCGCTCGCCACCACACCACATCGGGAGCGACTGCCGCGGTGCCCACCGCTACCGGCACCACCGCAGCGGGAAGCGTCCGGGGTCGCGCCCCTTGAATCCAAAGCCGAATCATCGGGCCAAGTATTGCCCATCGCCGAAGTTCGTTAGTGTCGAAGCCATGCGAGCTTCAAAGACGTGAAGGTCTCCGAGCCATGAACCGACTGGGGGCCGAGCCCAGCCCATATCTGCGCCAGCACGCCGACAACCCGGTGGACTGGCATCCGTGGGGCGCCGAGGCATTCGCCGCCGCCCGGGCCGCCGACAAGCCCATTCTGCTGTCGGTGGGCTATTCGGCCTGCCACTGGTGCCACGTCATGGCCCACGAGTCCTTCGAGGACCCCGAGACCGCCAGGTTGATGAACGACCTGTTCATCAACGTCAAGGTGGACCGGGAGGAGCGCCCCGACGTGGACGCCATCTACATGGAGGCGGTGCAGGCGCTCACCGGCCGCGGCGGATGGCCCATGACCGTGTTCATGACCCCCGACGGGCGCCCGTTCCACGGCGGCACCTACTACCCCAGGGTCAGCCATGGCCAGATGCCGTCGTTCACCGAGATCATGCGCCGGATCCAAGACGTATGGGTCAACCGCCGCACCGATGTGGACGACCAGGCCGACCACCTCACCCAGTCGCTCAACCGCACCGCGCTCGTCCAAGCCGATCACGGGCGGATTCCGGCCGGACCCGGTTCGGATGCCCTCAGCCAGGCCACCACCGCCCTGCGCCGGCAGTATGACGCCGCCTGGGGCGGATTCGGCGGCGCGCCCAAGTTCCCCCAGACCATGAGCCACGAGGTGCTGCTGCGCTCCTACCTGCACAGCGGCGACCAAGATGTGCTCAACATGGTGATCAACTCGCTCGACGCCATGGCCTCGGGGGGGATCTACGACCACCTGGGCGGCGGCTTCAGCCGCTACTCGGTGGACGCCCAGTGGATCGTGCCCCACTTCGAGAAGATGCTGTACGACAACGCCCTGCTCGCCCGGCTATACCTCCATGCCTGGCAGGTGACCGGCCGCCCCCGGTTCCGCCAGGTGCTGGACGAGACCATCGGATTCGTGCTGCGAGACCTCCGCCACGACAGCGGCGGCTTCTACTCCGCCCTCGATGCCGACTCCGAGGGCGAAGAGGGCCGGTTCTACGTGTGGACCCCCGACCAGATCACCTCGGTGCTGGGAGACGACGCAGCCGACTTCATGGCGTGGCACGGGGTGACCGACGGAGGGAACTTCGAGGGCCACAACATCTTGTGGCGGCCGGTGCGGGGCGATCTGCTGCGGCCGGCCGGCGTGGAGCTGAGCCGCGAGCGGCTCCTCTCGGCCCGGAGCATGAGGATTCCCCCCGGTCTGGACGACAAGGTGCTGCTGGAGTGGAATGGCCTGATGCTGGCGGCCCTGGCCGAGGCCGCGGCGGCCACCGGCAACCAGCAGTGGATGGAGGCGGCCGTCAAAAACGGCGGGTTCCTGCTGGATCGGCTGCGCCGCGCCGACGGCCGCTGGCTGCGCTCTTGGCAGAGGGGCGACGGCGACCGTCCGGCCCAGGCACGCCACCTGGCGTATGCCGCCGACTACGCCGCGGCAGCCGATGCCTTCACCCGGCTGGGCGAGGCCTCCGGCCAGGCCCGCTGGATCAACGAGGCGACCCAAGCCGCCGACGGGCTGTTGGAGCTGTTCTGGGATCACCAGCGGGGCGGCGTGTTCACCACCGGCTCAGACGCCGAGGAGCTCATCTGCCGGCCCAAGGAGATCGCCGACAACGCCATACCCTCGGCCAACAGCGCGGCTGCGGTGGCCCTGCTGCGGCTCGGCGCCCTCACCGGACAGAGCCGCTACTCGGACCGGGCACAGGACATCCTGGCTCTGTCGGGCGGGGCGGCCGCCAGCCATCCCAACGGCTTCGGACACCTGCTGGAAGCGGTGGACATGCACGCCACCGGACTCACAGAGGTGGTGATCGGCGGCGACCGCCCCGACCTGCTGGACGCTGTGCGGGAGGGCTACCGGCCCAACACAGTGCTGGCCTGGGGCGAGCCCTACAGCTCCCCTGTGTGGGAGAACCGCACCGACGGCCTGGCCTACGTCTGCCGGAACCGCACTTGCGCTCCCCCCGCTGACACCAAGTCGGATTTGCTGGCCCGCTTGCAGGCCGACCAATAGATTTGGACCAATGGATTGCAGTCTTGCCGGGTGGGTTCACCAGGCGCCGCCCCCGCTGGGGTAAACTCCTGCTCGGCGGATCACTTGACGCGCAAATTGGAGGACAGCATGTCCAGCGGCACCAGCAAATCCAAGCGGACGATGCAGCTAAGCGCAGTATTCATCGCGCTGGCGGGGCTTGTGGCCGGCCTCACAGCCTCCGCGTCCGCCCAAACCCAAACGACTGCTTCACTCTACTTCTCAGGGAACATACCCAATGCAGACTTCTGCGTGAACCGCAGCTTGGGCGGACCGGTGACCTACCCGTTGGACCACGACCGCGACGGCGTGGCCGAGGTCTGCTCCTTCCCCCGCACCCGCCGGGAAACCGCAGCGCGCCAAAACGCCATGGAGCGACTAGGCGGCAGATATGCTTTCCAGTTCGGCCAGCTTTTTGCCGAGGAATGCACCCGAGTGGGCGAAACCTATGGGGAGCCCGAAGACGAGCGCGAAGACGAGTGCGCCGCTCCGAGAGCTGCCCTCGCCGACGGGCGGGCGCTGCCGGTCGTGCCCCAACGACCCATACCGCTGGAGAACAACTCCGACCTCTTCTTCTCCGGGCCGGTGGTAACCAGCCGGATATTCTGCCTGGACCTCAGCTTCGGCGGACCGGTGACCTACCCGTTGGACGTCGACGGCGACGGCGTGGCCGACATCTGCTCACTCCCCCGCACCCGCCGAGCCGCTATAGCCCGCCAAAACGCCTTCGAGCGGCTCGCCTCTCTGCACGGCCCGGAGTTGAACCTGCTCGTCGCTGAAGAATGCCTGCGGGTACCGGGATCCTTCGGCGAGCCGGCTGCTGAAGCCGAGGACTTCTGCGCCACCGGGCGGAGCACCACCACAGGAACCACCACCGGCACGACTACCGGCACCACGGGCGGAACCGGTACTGGCACCACAGGCGGCACTTCGAACACAGGAACAGACTCCACAACCGGAACCAACCAAGGCCGTATCACCCCGCCTGCCGCTCCCGTGGCCACCAACCCCGGCCCTTACAGCAAGCGCGCCGCCCAGGACATGGTGCTGGCCCCCGGCACCCGCTCGATCACCGTCGGATGGGATCCCGTCACCGCCGACGACAACCCCGACGACGCCGACAGCGATCCCTACGATGCCAACCAGGTGTTCGAGTACATCGTGGAGTACAGCACCAACCGGAACATGGCGGGCAGCAGTCGGATCGTGAACATACTGAACAATGCGCCCGCCGCATGCACCGGAACTACCCCGGCCGCCGCCGACCTCGGCTCGGAGTATGCCTGCACGATCTCCGGGCTGACCGACCTCACCACCTACTACGTGCGCATCCAGGCCAACCGCGGCTCAGGCAGCAGCAACCCTTACACGCCGATTTTGTCGATCACCCCGGGGCTGGCCGGCCCGGTGATCTGGCCCGAAGACGATCCCGACACCGAGAACGTGGACGAAGGCCCGCTCACCAGCAGCTTCTACGGCGAGATAGACGCGAGATGGACCGCACCCTACGGAATCGCCGTCAACTACTACATCATCCAGTGGGGCAGAACCAGCAGCCTCCCGGAGAGCTGCATAGGCGCTTCAAACTGCGAGCAGACCAGCTTGGCCAGCACAGCCACCACCCACAAGATCACGGGTTTGAACAACAACACCACCTATTACGTGCGACTCCAAGGGGTGACGGGCAACGGTCCGGGAACGTGGTCGACCACCCAGTCGCTGCGTTTGACCAGCAACCTGCAAACCCCCGGGGCGCCCACCGGCCTCATGCTGACCACAGCGGGCACCGGCACCACGCTGCAAGCCACATGGACCGCACCGCTTGTCACCGCCAACGACCCGGCGCCCACCCACTACATCATCCAGTGGCGCAACATCACCGCCAGGGAGAACTGGTCGGGGTCTGCGCGGCAGACAAGCGTTCAAGCGCCGACCCTCACAGCCGCCATAGCGAGCCTCACCGCCACCAACGAGTACGAAGTGCGGGTGCAGGCGGTGAACAGCCGGGTGGCCGGCAGTTGGTCGCGTGCCGAGCGGATCGTTTTGGGCCAGGCAGCCCCGCCAGCGATCACCACTGTTGTTCCCGGCAACCGCCAGCTCACAGTCAGCTGGACCGAGCCGACCAGCGTGCCCGCAGTGCAGAGCTACAACCTCCAGTACAACACCAGCAGCAGTTTCCCGGGCAACTGCCAAACCAGCTCGAGCTGCACCCAAGTGGGCCTGGCTCGGGGAACGACCACCCATCTGATCACCGGCTTGCAGGACAACCGCATCTACTACGTGAGGATGCAGTCCATCAACAGCAACGGCCCCGGGGCTTGGTCGCCGGTGGCCTCAGGTGAGCCCGGGACCCCGATTGCCCCAACGAGCCTCTCCGCAGCAGAGGACGCGGACAACATCAGAAACCTCGATCTGTCGTGGAGCTATGCCTCGGAGACCGGCAAGCCCAGCCTCGTCAGGTTCAGGGTGCAGTGGCGCACCGCAGGATCGACCAGCTGGAATTCGCGCTATCTGACCCCGGCTCAATCCGGTTGCGCCACCGACGCAACCGACTATCCCTACTGCTCCGGCGGCTACAGCTACACCCTCGTATCCTTGCCGACGGGCAGAGCCCACGAAGTCCGGGTGCAGGCGGGCAACTCCTACGGCGACGGCCAGTGGTCTGCTGCGGCCACCGCGACACCGGGTGCGACCTTCATTCCCAGCAACGTGGCGATTCAAGCCGGCAGCGCCCGGGCCATCGCGTCCACATGGGCCGCGCCGAGCAGCTCCCTGACGGTGAACAGCTATACGGTGCAATGGCGCACCTGCGGCACCAGCGGCTACTCCTGCGGAGGCTGGACAAGCACCCGCACCACCAGCGATGGCACCGTTGTGACTTTGGCCTATCCAAGCAGCCCGAGAAACGGCATCTACTACCAGGCTCGGGTCCGCGCCAACGGGGCCAGCGCATCTGGCGGCGCCGGCGCCTACGCCGAATCCAACCGCTACCTCGTGGAAATCGACGATAACAACACCCCGAGCGACCTAACCGACGACTCCGTAACGGTCACAGAGCTGGCTACGAGCTAGTCGGCTGCGAGTTCTCTAACTGGCCGAGCTGGCTAGCCGGCTGCGAAGCCATCGGTGCGCGGCCTGCCCCGCAGAACAAGAGGGCGGCCGGATTATCCGAT
Organism: Candidatus Poriferisocius anaerobius; assembly: GCA_028278785.1. GTDB lineage: Bacteria > Actinomycetota > Acidimicrobiia > Acidimicrobiales > Bin134 > Poriferisocius > Poriferisocius anaerobius. The sequence goes on from JAPYOG010000260.1 coordinate 5,533, forward strand.
CCCGCTCTTCTCCAAAATGTGGATGCCGCAGCTGGACCCGAGCCCGATCACATGGGTCAACCCCACGTTGGCGCCCGGCACTTGGCGCTCGCCGGCCTCGCCGCGCAGGTGGGTGGACACCTCGTAGACGTTGGCCACCCCGGTGGCGCCAATGGGATGGCCTTTGGAGATCAGCCCGCCGGACACGTTCACCGGCGTCTTGCCGGTGCGCCAAGGGGCGCCTCGGTCGATGAAGTCACCCGCTCCTCCCGGCTCGCACAAACCGAGGTTGTCGTAATGGATGAGCTCGGCGGTGGCGAAGCAGTCGTGCAACTCGACCAGGCTGAGATCCTCAGGGCCCACACCGGCCTGCTCGTAGGCGGCGGCGGCGGCGTTGCGGGTGAGGGTGTTCACGTCGGGCTGCATCTGGCCTGACTCCACGTAGGGATCGGTGGTCAGCACCGAGGCGGAGATCTTCACCGCCCGGGACTGCTGCTCCCGGCTCAAAGAAGCGAACCGCTCCTCCCCCACCAGCACGCAGGCGGCAGCCCCGTCGCCGGTGGGACAGCACATGAGCAGGGTGTTGGGATAAGACTGCATGGGCGAGCCCATGACCTCTTCCAGGGTGAACTCCCTGCGGTACTGGGCCAGGGGGTTCAGCGTGGAGTGGGAATGGTTCTTCTGGGCCACCTTGGCGAACTGCTCGAAGCCCACGCCCTCGTTGTCGTTGGCGTACTCCATGCCGGCCTGGGCGAACACGCCGGGCATGGTGTCGGTGCCCAGGATGCCGTCGATGCCCATGACCGCGCCGTAGCGGCCCGACGGCTCATAAACGTTCTTCTCCTTGCGGGCACCGCCGGCCAGAAGGCCCATCTTGCCCATCTTCTCCACGCCGACAACCAGGCCCAGGTCGGCCTCGGAGGCCCGGATGGCCATGATAACGGTGCGCAGGGCGGTGGCCCCGGTGGCGCAGGCGTTGGACACGTTGTACACCGGTATCCCGGTCTGGCCGATCTGCTTCTGCACCTGCTGGCCCATGCCAGATGCGGCCTGGAACAGGTTCCCGCAAGCCAGGATGTCCATGTCGGAGATGCCCACACCGCCGTCGTCCAACGCACCCAGGGCAGCGGTGGCGGCCAAGTCCACCGCATCCTGGTCGGAGAAGCGACCGAACGCTGTCATGTGCGTTCCCAGAACCCAGATGTCTTGTGCCATTGCGGCCTCCTGTATTCCCGTGTACGGCTGGTCTAGGCTGTCATGCCGGCGCGTAGCCGAAGGCAACAGCCTCTTTGCCCTCCTCATCGGTGCCGGCTACGTAAGTCTCGAGCTTGACCCTCATGCCCAGCGAGATCTGGTCGGGATGAGGCTTGACGTTGATCAGATTGGATCGCACAGAGGTGCCGTCATCGGTCCGCACGATGGCCGACACGTAGGGCGTGGGGATGGTGGGGGCGGCTCGGTGGACGATGCTGAACGTGCGCAGCGTACCCGTGCCGCTGACCCGGGCCGAGATGAACTCGCGGCCCCCGCACCGGGCGCAGGCGTTGCGCCGACCGAAGAACCGGGCACCGCAGTCGGCGCACTCGTTAGCTCGGAGATGGGGCTCGTCGCCCAACACCAGGTAGTCCACCAAGGGAATCTGCACGACTGGCACACTACCCCAGCACGGGCCATGGCAGCACAGCCGACCGGACATGGCATCACAGCCGGCGGTCGAGCGCGGTGGCGGTTGGCTGGGCTACCGGCGGACGCGGACAACCTCGTCCAGGGGCCTGCGGGGACGGGAGGCGGAGGAGCTTGGGCGGTCGGCTGCCGGATAGCCGAGGGCCGCTGTTCCGACCACTCGGAGGCCGTCGGAGATGCCGAGTCCCTCGATCACGGCGGCTTCATGCTCAAAAGCGCCGAAGAAGCACGACCCCAGCCCGGCAGCCGACGCCCCCTGGAGAAGAGCGTGTACAGCCATGCCGGCATCGACCCACCAATAGGGCACGGGCCAGGCCTCGGTGCTCTCGCCCAGGCCAGTGTGAGCCTTGTCGGGCTCGCCATAGCGCCTCACATAGCGATGAGGGTCGGTGAGCACCACAACCAGGACAGGAGCAACAAGCAGTCCCGGCCAGCCGAACTCGACTCGCCGCTGGGCGGTCAGTGTGAGGCGCCAGTACTGCTCTGGGTCGTCGAGCACGCAGAACTCCACGGCCTGTGCGTTGCCCGCCGACGGTGACCGGCGGGCTTGGTCGAGCAGTTCGACGACGAGCCCGTCGGGCAGCGGATCGGGCAGGAAATTGCGGCACATCGGCCGCCGGTGCGGTGCTGGAGTGCTCAGGCGTACTTGAGCAGGTCTTCGGCCATGATCCATCCGAAGGCGATCATGGTGTCGCCGCCGCCGCGGTCCAAGCGGTCGAACAGCGCGGCCACCTCGGCGTCGATGCTCTCGGGCTTCGCGGTCTCGTAGTCCAAAAGGCATGCCTGGCTGCCGCCGCCGACCACCCGGAAGTCCCGGTCCAGATAGCGCGCAGCGCTGATGCTGAACCTCTTGGCAAGCCGGCGCCCCCAGGCCCGCTCTTCGCCGGAAGCCTTGTGGCCGGGACGGGGGACTATATCCACGAGAGGCTTGAAGGCATCGAACCCGCTGGGATTGTCGAACTGCGTGCCCACCAGCACGTCCTCGTCGGGAAAGGCCATCAGCGCCCGGTGGAGCTGGGCCTCGGTGAGCTGGCGCAGAACAGTGCCCCGCTTGGAGGTGCGGGCCACCGACGCCAGGCCCACCAGCACGCTGGGGGTTCCCCCGATGCGCTCCAGTGTGGAGAAGGAGAACCCCCGCAGCTTTCCGTTCTCCCGTGCGGTGGAGATCAGCACCCATTCCTCGGTCTGCTTGGAGAGGAGCCCCACCGAGAATGGATTGGGACCATCAGCGCACATGTCGGCCATTTCGGCCAACTCAGCGTCGGTAACTGCCGTGCAGTCCTTGGTTTCGACGTCGATAGCCATGTGCTGTTCATCCTCCTTGTCGGCCGGCATTCCACGGATTTCCCCCCGGGAACCCCCCTATAGTCCACCAACCACACCGGTAGAAGCGCAAACCCTCAGCCGCTCCAGCGGCCAAGCCCAGTTGCCCTGTCGCCAAAATCCCTGCTAGTCGGGCTACACTGCAACAGCGTTGTCCCCCAGCATCTCCCGGAGTTCTCCTATGAGCCCGCTTGCTGTGTCCACTGAGTAGGCCGCCGACAGCCTTATTTCCCGCTCGGCGCCCAGCAGGAGGAACACCTCGGACTTGCCCGGATGGCCCGCAATCGCCGACTTCAGCGCGGCGATGCGCTCGGGCGACAGCGCCGAGGCAGGCAGGGTCAGCCTCACCGGCGGGTGGCCGCTGGCCGAGTCGGGATCGACCGTCTCCAAGGCGAAGCAGATGAGGCCGGGCTCGTCTTCGCGGGAATCAAGGCGCCCCTCTGCAACAACCACCAAGTCGTCGGCCACCTTGTGGCCGTGCTCGGCCATGGACTTGGGGAACAGGGTGACCTCCATCGACCCGTACAGGTCCTCGAGGTCGAAAGACGCCATCTGGTCGCCCCGGCGAGTCCAGCGCTTGCGGAAGTTGCTGACGACGCCGCCGACCTTCACCGGCGTGCCCTCGTCCACGCCGGCAAGCTGGTCGATGCGGTGGGTGGTCTTGCGCCCCAGAGCGGCTTCCAAGCCCATGATGGGATGATCGGACACGTAGAGCCCCAGCATCTCCTTCTCCGCTGCCAGCCGGCGCGTCTTGTCGAACTCGGAGTCGGGGATGTCGATGCGAACCTGGATGCTCTCTTGGGAGTCCCCGCTGAACAGGCTCATGATGCCCTGGCTGCGCTCCTTCTGCTCTTGGATGCTGTGGCGGACGATCTCCTCGGACGCGTTCAAAAGACCCAGCCGGGAATGCCCGAGCGAGTCGAAGCTGCCCGCCTTGATCAGCGCCTCGACCACGCCCCTGTTGAGCACGATGGGGTCCACGCGGGAGCAGAAGTCGTAGAAGTCGGCGAAGGGCCCGGCGGCGCTCCTCTCGTCGAGGATCATCTGCGCGGTGCCTGTGCCCATATGCCGGATCGCCGAGAGCCCGAACGAGATCGACTGCCCGCCGTCGGGGGACGCTATAGCGGCGAAATCCGACTCCGAGAGATTCACATCTGGCAGGGACACCTTGATCTTCATCTGGCGGCACTCGGCCAGATACACCGCAGCACGCTCCAACTTGTTCTTCACGCTGGTCAGCAACGCGGCCATGTATTCCACCGGGTAATGGGCTTTGAGGTACGCGCACTGATAGGCGATCAAGCCGTAGCCGTAGGAATGGCTCTTGTTGAAGGCATAGTCCGCAAACTGCTCGATTATGTCGAAGAGCTGCGTGCCCATCTCCTCGCCGTAGCCCTGCTTCTCGCAGCCGGCAACGAACGAGCTCCGCTCTTTCGCCATCATCTCGCGGTTCTTCTTGCCGCAAGCCTTGCGAAGGTTGTCGGCGTCGGCCAGGGAATAGCCGGCGAAGCGCTGAGCCACTCGCATCACGCTTTCCTGGTAGATCATCAACCCGTAGGTGTCGCCCAGGATGTCGCCAGCGTCTTCGTGGAAGACATTCACCGGCTTGCGGGCGTTTTTGCGGTCGGCGTAGTCGTTGTGCATGTTGGCCGCCATCGGGCCGGGCCGATACAAAGCCACCAGCGCGGCGACGTCGTCGAAGCACGTGGGCTTGAGCGACCGGATGAGGGATCGCATGGGCCCGCTCTCCAGCTGGAACACGCCGATGGTCTCGCCCCGGGACAAGAGCTCATAGGTGGCCGGATCGTCCAGCGCCACGTTGTCGATGTCCAGTTCCAAGCCGCTGGAATGCTTGATGAGCCCGATGGCGTCCTCGATGACGTCGAGGTTCCGCAGGCCCAAAAAGTCCATCTTGAGGAGGCCCAAATCCTCAACAGCGTGCATCTCGTACTGGGTGACGATGGGAGCGGCGTCTTGGCCCTGGCCCTGGGAGGGCTTGCGCTGGATGGGGAGGTGATCGGTGAGCGGCTCCTTGGTGATCACCACTGCGGCGGCGTGAATGCTGTCCTGGCGGCGCAGCCCCTCCAAGCCACGGGCGACGTCCACCACCTTGCGGGCATCCTCGTCGCTCTCGTACATCTCCCGCAGCTCGGCGGCGGCGACATAGCCGTCGGCGTGCTCCTCGCTCTTCTCCAAGCATGCCCACAAAGGGGTGTCGCGCCCCAGCACCAGAGGCGGCATGGCCTTGGCCAGCCTGTCGCCCAGGGAATAGGGGTAGTCCAGCACCCGGGCGCTGTCGCGCACCGCTGCTCGGGCTTTGATCGTGGAGAAGGTGATGATCTGCGCCACATGGTCCTCCCCGTACTTGTGGGAGGCGTAGCGGATGATCTCGTCGCGGTAGCGGGAGTCGAAGTCCATGTCGATGTCGGGCATCGACACCCGCGACGGGTTGAGGAATCGCTCGAAGAGCAGGTCGTAGCGGATCGGATCCAAGTCGGTGATTCGCAGGCAGTAGGCCACGGCGCATCCCGCCGCGCTGCCCCGGCCAGGACCCACCCGGATGCCCCGCTCCCGGGCGTAGCGGATCAGATCCCAGGTGATGAGGAAATACGAGGAGAAGCCCATGTCGGAGATGACCTTGAGCTCGTAGGCCAAACGGTCGGCTGCCTCCTCGGGCAGCTTGCTGCCCCACCGGGCTCGGGCCCCCTCCAAGGTCAGCGCCTGGAGATAGTCAGCGGCGCTCTCGTACTCGGCGGGAATGGGAAAATCTGGGAGCTGCGGGTTGCCGAACTCGATCTCCACGTCGGCTCGCTCTGCGATCCAAAGCGTGTTGTCGCACGCCGGGGCCAGCTCGGAGAAAATCTGGCGCATCTCGGCCGCCGACTTGAGATAGTGATTGCTGCCATCGAACTTCAAGCGGTCGGAATCGCTCACCAGCGAGCCGGTCTGCACGCACAGCAGGGCATCGTGGGCCTCGGCATCGGCCCGGTGGGTGTAGTGGCTGTCGTTGGTGGCCAGCAGGGGGGCGTCTATCTGGCGGGCGATGCGGAGCAGGTCGGGATTGGTCCGCTGCTGCTCGGGGATGCCGTGGTCCTGGATCTCCACGAACAGGTTGTCCTTGCCGAAGATGTCCTGGAGCCGGGCCGCCTTGGCCACAGCGTCGTCGTAGTCGTCCCGCAGCAGGGCTTGCAGCACATGGCCGCCCAGGCACCCGGTGGATACGATCAGCCCCTCACGGTGCGCGGCCAGCAGGTCCCAGTCGAGCCGGGGCTTGTAGTAGTAGCCCTCGAGGAAGGCCCGGCTGGACAGCTGGATGAGGTTCTTGTAGCCGGTGTTGTTCTCGGCCAGCAGGGTGAGGTGGTAGTAGAGCTTCTCGCCGCCCTCGGTGCTGCCTCCGCTGTCGTCGAGCTTGCCCCGCCGCGGCGGCCGGTCCCGGCGATCCTCGTGGGCCATATAAGCCTCCATCCCGATCACCGGCTTGATGCCCTCGGCCTGGCAGGTCCGGTAGAAGTCGATCACCCCGTACATGTTTCCGTGGTCGGTGATCCCCAGCGCGGGCTGCTCGTCGGCGACGGCCGCTTTCACCAGTTCCCCCACTCGGGAGGCACCGTCGAGGATGGAGTACTCGGTGTGGACGTGGAGATGGGTGAAGGAACTGGACATTGAGGTTTCCCCTGGTGAGCGCGGTTCTATAAATAGGTTCCCGGCGCCCGTTCAGCAGGGGGGCCGCCCCGGGAGGGAAGCTCGGCACGGATGTTGGCAAGCTGTTGCTGGGCCGAAACCTGCTGGGCGAACAAAGCGGCCTGGATGCCTTGGATGAGGCCTTCCAGCCAGCCCACGAGCTGGGCCTTGGCAACTTGGAGTTCGGCCTGGCTGGGCGGGCGGCCCTCGGGGAACGGCGACATCAGGCGGTCCAGCTCCTCGTTCAAGTCGGGCGACAGCGCGGAGCCCAGCTCTTGTATGGACATGGCGTAGATGTCTCGCAGCCGATCGCGGCTGGACTCGTCCAAAGAGGCCTGGCGGACCTCGTCCAAAAGCTGCTTCATCATGGTGCCGACCCTCATGACCTTGGCCGGCTCCTCGATGGCCTCCCGCGGCGCCCGCAAATCGGCGTCGGCGTCGGATCGCAGCCCTTCTTGCACCACCTCGGCGGGTTCGGCCGGCCCCGGCTCGCGAATCTCTGGCATAGGTGGAATCTATCCGCTAGCGGTTCGAGAGTCGACAACCCCTCACGTCCGGTTGCCCGCCGCGGCCAAGCAGGGCACCAGCACCTCGGCCGAGGTCAGCGATCCGTGCCTGCACAGCAATTTGAACGCCGGCTTGCCGTCGGCGCCGGCACGGTTTGCCGACGGCGGCTTGGGCTCGGTGAACGCAACCGGATCGCGGGGAACGAGGGCCACGTCGCCCAAGCGGGCCCGAGCCTCCGGGCTCGCCACCGGGCCCAGCCATGCCTCGTCCAAGACCTGCTCTGCTCCCATCACCAGCCCGAAACGGCCGTAGCGATCGGCGGCCGCCGCCAAAAGCTCCCCGGCCCGACCGGGACGGGCATGCAGCCACCGGAAGCGGGCCTCCCCCGAGACCACCGAAGTCAGGGCCAACACGTCGCGGGCCAATTCCATCGTGTTGTCGCCCACCATGACCAGGCCGTGGTCGGAGACCACCAGCAGCGCCGCCTCGGGGGGCAGCACCTCCAGAATCCGAGCCACAAGATGGTCGACTTCGGCGTATTCGGCGTCCAAGTAGGGGCCGAAACCGTATTCGTGGCCCACCCGGTCGGGGCCGTCGTAGTAGACGTAGACCAGCGGCGCACCGCCTTCGACCAGCTTGTGTACCTCGACGGCTATCGAGCTGGTCAGCTTGTAGCCGGCGTGGGCCACCCCGTCGAGATGGGCGCGGGTGAACCCGGTGCCCTGAAACTCGCTTCGACTCACCACCGGCACCCGGCGCCCGAAAAACGCCGGGCGAGTCTGCACCTGCTCGGGGATGATGCTCTTGCGGGCATCGGCACGCTTGATCCCCGAGGTCCAGCGCAGGGCGTTGAGCACTTGGCCGTTCATGTGGATCTGGTAGCCGATGATTCCGTGCTCGCCGGGCGTTGCCCCGGTGACCAGGGAGGTCAGCGCGGTGGTGGTAGTGGTCGGCGCCACGGTGGTTATGGGGCCGCCCTGCATGGACGACAGCACCGGGGTCAGCGCGGCTCGCTCCTGTAGCTGCTCCCACCCCATCCCGTCGATCAGCAGCAGCACCACAGACTTGGCCTCCTTGACTGGTTCGGGCAGCCAGTCGGAGGCATCGGGGGGGCCTAACAGCGCAGGCACCACGTTGCTCAAGCAGGCGCCCCTCCAGTCGGGCAGCACCGGGAAGCCCGCTGGGGGGCCTTTCCGGTGCGGCGTGTCTTTGCTGCTACGGCTGCTCATCCGGCTCCCAACCTAACCGGCGAACCGGCATAAAGTTCCCGAACCTTGTGGCACCCTGTCCCGGCTGCGGCCGGTGTTCTGGGTGGTTTCAGGCCCGGTTGGCCGGGTTGTCGGGGGTTATGGTTTGGGGGTCGGGCATCGGGTGGTTGCGGGGGTTGTCCAGTCGGTCCAGCCGGCGGTGGTGCGGGCTCTGGTTTGTGTTTGGTATTGGGTGTTGTGGTCGCCGTCGGCGGTGGTGTTTGTGCGGGTTCCGGTGTATTGGGCGATGAGGGCGGTTTGGGGTGGTCCGCCGAGGGGTCTTTCCTGGCGGGTGAGGGTGGCTTGGTAGTTGTCGGCGCCGGTGGTGGCGTCCCAGGCGATGGTGATGGTGGGGGGGCCTTTTTGGTTGGCGGTGCAGGTGAT
>JAPYOG010000261.1 GCA_028278785.1 Candidatus Poriferisocius anaerobius
CAGAAGCGATAGGCGTCCACCACGTTGCGGGTGTCGCCCGACTCCACCAGCTCGGGGTCGAGGTGGGGTGGGAGGCGCTCGATCCATCGGCTAGACACTTAGCATGAAGATACGCCAACGCTTCGCCGCAGTCTCGTTGTTGCTCGCCGCCACCCTGTCGGCGTGAGGGTCGTGCGCCGCACCCCCGAGGGCATCTGCCTGCTGCGACACACCACTAGGAAGAAGGATCGACGAAGGCAACGAACCGGGTTCGGTGGGCCCAATCGATGATCTGTGTGTCCATGGTCGCCAGGGTCATTCCGGCCAGCATTGCTGTGGCGACGATCAGCTGATCGGCAGGGTCTCGGTGAAACCCTGAATTCATCAATAGCACGGACTCCACCGCAATCTCACCGTCAATGGGAATCTCCCGCAGACCCGACTGCAACCGCTGTCGGCGCCAAACGGCGGGATGGCAGCCCAAGTCGATGCGCTCATGGTGGTGAAGGCGCGTGGTCTCCAAGAACGTGGCGGAAGAGACGGCTACTCCGCCATCACCCAACACAGTTTCCGTCTCCTCCTTGAACGACTTGCTGATTCGCGAACTGTCGGCAACCAACCTGAGCAAGACGTTGGTGTCCAACAGGATCGTCACGTTCCTCCCTCAGGATCAAGCATCCGCTGAGGACGGGCGACCACATCCCAGTCATCCAAGGGGATAGCCGGCTCGAGATCGATGTCAGACAAAATCCGAAGCTGGCCGACGCACGACCCCACCAACTTGGGCTGGCCCTCACGAAACGGGCTGACCCGCACCACCGGGCGGCGATGTTTGGTAACCACGATCTCCGCGCCGGTCTCCTGCACTTCGTCCATCAGGCGTAAACAGTTGGTCTTGAATTCCCCAGCCGGCACGATGCGACCTGCCGACCGAGTCTCCGCTGGTGTTTCCATCCACTGAGTATAGCCATATTAATATGACTATGATCGAGGGGTTTTGCGATTCAGGCCAAGAACGACTCGCGCAGGCGCTCGATGGTCTGGGGGGTGACCCAGCATTCGAGGGCGAAACCCTCGGGTCCGCCCCGCTGATCGCCGACGATGCCCAACATCTCGGTCATGGCGCTGGTCGGGGCATTGGTGATGTCGTCGGGACACTTCTCCCAGACATGGGCCAAGTCAGGCAACTCGGCAAGGCGGTGCGGATACCCGATCGTCCGGTTACCACCTCGCCGTCAGCCGGTAATGTATGCGGAGCATGGGAGGCGGTCGGTCCATCGGCTAGACACTGGGCATGAAGACACCCCGATGCTTCGCCGCGGTCTCGTTGCTGCTCGCCGCTGCCCTGTCGGCGTCGGCGTGCAGCGACGCCGACCGCGCCGGGGTGGGCGATGGATCGCTCGGAGTCGTCACCGTCGGCCGGGGCGAGGCCATCCAGATCCGGTCGGTCAGCTCCCTCGACCTCCCCGACGCCGCGGCCAGGGACTACCTCCACATCGTCGAGCTGGCCATCGAGGACTACGGGCCGATCCACGGCGAGTTCTCCTTTGAGATGGGCGAGGCCGTCAACGACCAGTGCTCGGCCGGCGACGGCGAGCGCGTGGCCGAAGCCGTGCTGGCCGACGAGCGCACCGTGGGGGTGATAGGACCGTCGTGCTCGGCCACCGCCACCACCGCGGTGCCGCTGCTCACCGCCGCGGGGCTGGCGGTGATCTCCATGTCGAACACCTCGCCGCTGCTCACCTCCGACCTGGCGGGCAACCCGAGCGTGTACCACCAGCCGGGGTACTACCGCACTGCCCACAACGACCTGTACCAGGCCGAGGCGGTGTCGGCCTTTCTGCACGACACCCTCGGGCCGCGGCGCGCCGCGGTGGTCCACGAGGGCGACGCCTACACGGAAGGCCTGGCGCAAGCCTTCCGCAACGCGTTCGAGCGCCACAGGGGCGTCATCACCGACTTCATCGAGATCGACGCCGGCACAACCGATCTGGCCGAGGCGTCGGCCCGGATCGCAGCCGGCCAGCCCGACGCGCTGTTCTTCCCGCTCAACCAGGACACGGCGGCCGACTTCATCGAGGCCGTCAGGCAGCACGGAGCATTCGAGGACACCGTGCTGATCTCCGCCGACGGGGTCCTGCACTTCTCGTTCATGGAACTGGACTCCACCCGGGGGGTGTACATCTCCGGCCCAGACCTGGACTTCGGCGACAACGCCAACCAGGCCACCGGAATGAACGCGGCGCTGGTACGCGAGAGGTTCGAGGCCAAGACGGGAGCGCCCCCGGTGCGGGCCTTTTGGGCCCACGCCTACGACGCCACCACCCTGCTGCTCGACGCCATCACAGCCGCCTCCCAGATCGAGCGCGGCCAACTGGTGATCGACCGCGCCGGAGTCCGCGAGCACCTCGATGAAGTGTCCGGCTACCAGGGCATCATCGGCGACATCTCCTGCGACGCGTTCGGAGACTGCGGCCCCTCGAAGATCGCCATCATCCACCACCTCGACCCCGACAACCCCGAGACCGCCTGGGACAACACCGTCTACAGATTCTCACCAGAGGATCACACCAGTAAAAGCCAGTAGTCGCCACTACGTGATTCAACGCCCCAGAGCTATCGTCTACCTTGTGCCCATGGCTGTTGCCTACACCCAGGCAAAACCACACGGCGAGCCAACCCATCCAAAGGTCTCCGCAATGCCCGGACCCCAGGATGTGCAGCCCGGCCCGTTCTCGTAGCTGGGAAACTTGCCCCCACTTAGCCATTGGAGATACCGGCTTGCCGAGATGTCGTAGTTCTCGGTGGGCGAACCCGACTCGAAATAGGGAGCAACCCTATTCTCCAACACCTCCTCACGCACCTGGGCCAAGCCGACCACCCACGCGGGGCCGAAACCGAGGTTCGCCTGCCTCGCAGCCGAGAGCGTCTGCGCCTACAGCAAGGGCAGCAATCGGTCCATGAGCCCGTCGATCTCGCGGGCGCAGGCAACGAAGGCATCCTCGTGGCAGCCGCCGGGGTCGGCCACCTCCTCGTCTCGGGGCACCGGGGCATCGGCCAACTTGAGGGCGGCCACCCGCTGAGAGAGCGGCTCAGTACCGGGCGGAAGCTCGGCCGCCAGCCGCTTGATGGTGGCGGTGCGGGCTGCGGCCTCGGGGTGGACTCGACGCACATAATCCACATGCTCGGGGGCGAACGCCACGATGAGGTCGGCACCCCTGGCGTCGTCGTCGGTGAGCTGGCGGCTGCGGTGGCTGCCGTCGGCCAGCCCGAGGGACTCCAGCGCCCGCCGAGTTCGACTGCTCATGGGCAACCCCTCGATGCTGTGGGTACCCGCCCCCACAAACCGCACGGCGTCGGTGCGTGCCCGCCCGATGACAACAGCCATCACCGAGCGGGCGGCGTTGCCTGTGCAGAGCATGAGCACCACCGGCCGGCAATCTCGGCTGCTCACCGGCAACCGAGGACCGCGGGCAGCCTGCGGGCCATCTGCACCACCCCGACCGTCGAGGCTGCTCACGGGCAGCCGGAGGGGGCAGGCATCCAGACAGGCGTTTCAAGCCTCCCACAGGCGCTCACGCCGATCGGGCTCGGTGCTCGGCCTCCGCAGCGATTCCGGCTGACATCCTGGCTGTCGCCGCAGCCAACGCCTGGCGCAAGATCCCACCGGTCAGCGGAACCAGCGGGTCGAACCAACAGTCCCAGTGAAGCGTGCAGGCACTGCCGTCCTCCTCGGCCACCAGCAGCAGATCGGAGCGGCAGTTGCGCACCGGCAGCGGCACGCTCAGCACCCGATACGCCATGCGCCGGGGCGGGTCGAAGGCGGTGATCTCCTGCCTGGTGCGAACCGGGCCGATGCGAAAAACCCGGATGGCGCCGACCCCGCCGCGCTGCGGCGAGCCCTCGATCTCCAAATCAACCTGTGAACGGGGAACCCACCGGGCATACAGCTCATGGTCGGCCATGACCTCCCAAGCCACTTCTTGGGGGGCGGCAATCGGAGTCGACGAGGAAATGGTCTGCATGGGCAAGCGGGTCTAGCCCAAGTAGGCGTCGCGCACTGCCGGGTTGTTGCGGACATCCTCGGGCTTGCCCTCGCCGATCACCCGTCCGAGGTTCAACACGGTGATCAGATCGCACTGGGCCATCACAAAAGCCACATCGTGCTCCACCAACAACACCGAGCACTGGTACTCGGCACGGATTGCCTGGATGATGCGGCCGAGCGGCTCGGCCTCCTCGTGCTCGATGCCCGAGGTTGGCTCGTCGAGCAGCAGGAGCTTGGGCCGCGCCACAATGGCCCGGCCCAGTTCCACCATGCGGGCTCGGGCGATGGGCAGCTCACCGGCGGGAGTGTCCTTGATGTCGGTGAGACCGCACAGTTCCAGCAC
>JAPYOG010000262.1 GCA_028278785.1 Candidatus Poriferisocius anaerobius
CAGTTGATTTGCCGGTTCAGCGCCAGCATGCGGTCGCGGATCTCGGTGACCCGCACGAACCACGAGCTGAGCGCCCGGTAGATGATGGGCTCGTCGGTGCGCCAGCAGTGGGGGTAGTTGTGCTCGTAGGTGGAGTGGCGCAGTATCCGCCCCTGCTCCTTGAGCCGGGCGATGATGCCGCTGTTGGCCTCGAACACGTTAACCCCAGACCAGTCGGCCACCTCGGCGGTGAAGGCGCCCTGGTCGTTCACCGGCACCACCACCGGCACGCCGTTGGCCTCGGCTGCCTGCTGGTCGTCCTCGCCGAATCCGGGGGCGGCATGGACGATGCCGGTGCCCTCGGCGGTGTCCACGAAGTCGGCGCCCACCACCCGGAAGGCGCCCTCTGAGGCCAGCGGGGCGAAGTAGTCGAACAGGGGCTGGTAGCGCCGGCCGGCCAACTCGGTGCCGGCCACGGTGCCCACCACCCGGCCCTGGCCCAGTTCGGCCCCGTAGCTCTCCAGGGTGGCGGCGGCCAGCACGAGGCAGCCGCCGTCGTGCTCCACGATGGCGTATTCCACGTCGGGGCCCACGATCAGCATCAGGTTGGACGGGAGGGTCCACGGCGTGGTGGTCCAGGCCAGCAAGCGCATCGGCCCCGGGTCGCCGGGCTCGGCCGCCAGGTCGAAGGCCACGGTGATGGCTGGATCCTGGCGGGGGCGGGTGGCGTCGTCGAGGCGGATCTCGAAGTTGGACAGAGGGGTCTCGGCCGCCCAGGAGTAGGGCATCACCCGGTAGGCCTCATAGACGAGGCCCTTGTCCCACAGCGTTTTGAACGCCCACATGACCGACTCCATGTAGGGCAGATCCATGGTCTTATAGTCGTTGTCGAAGTCCACCCAGCGGGCCTGCCGGGCCACGGTGGTCTCCCACTCCCGGGTGTAGCGCTGCACCGACTGGCGGCAGTAGTCGTTGAAGCGGTCGACGCCGTAGGCGGCGATGGCGGCCCGCCCCGACACCGCCAACTCCTTCTCGGCCTCCATCTCGGCGGGCAGGCCGTGGCAGTCCCACCCGAAGCGGCGCTCTACCCGACGGCCCCTCATGGTGTGGTAGCGGGGGATCACGTCTTTCACATAGCCGGTGAGCAGGTGGCCGTGATGGGGGAGTCCGTTGGCGAAGGGGGGGCCGTCGTAGAACACGTATTCGTTGAGGCCGTTGTCGCCCGCGGGCCGTGCTCCGACCGATTTGGCGAAGGTGGCATCGGTGGCCCACGAATCCAGCACCCGGCGCTCGATTTCGGGGAAGAAGGGCTTGGGGTCGACCGCGGGATAGTGGGCAGGGGGTTCGGACAACGGGCCTCCAGGCATGGCGGGAAGTCACAAAGTAACCCGTCTTGAGGCTGGTTCGGACATCGTTAACCCTTCCTGGACCATTCGGAAGTAATTGCCGCCAGCGGCGGCTACACTCCCGCCTGCGATGGCTACGAAGAAACCCGCCACCAAGAAGCCCGCGGCGAAGAAGCCTGCGGCGAAGAAGCCGCTCTTTGACGAGAAGTATCTGGAGAAGCAGCGCCGCCTCCTGTTGGAGGAGCGCGGCCGGTACATCACCTCGGCAACCCGGCTCAAGGCTGAGGCTGATTCGCTGGTGGAGGAGCGGGAACCCGGAGACGTCCAGTTCGACGAGGAGTCGGGCGAGGGCGACACCCTGGCGGTGGAGCGGGAGCGCGACTTGGCCCTCAGCGCCCACGCCCGGGCCGCGGTCGACCAGATCGACGCCGCCCTGGCCCGAATCGACAATGGCACCTACGGCATCTGCCGGGTGTCGGGAAAGCCGATACCCCGTCAGCGGCTCAATGCCATCCCATGGGCGACTGAGCGGGTTGAGCACAAAGCCGGTGGGTTCTGACGCGGCTGCTTCGATCGAGGCAGAGCACCGATCTCGTCGCCGCCACAATCTGGTACTTCTAGGGCGGGGCAGTGAATGCAGGCGTGGACGATGAGGTCTCGTCGCCGCCACAACCTGGTACTTCTAGGGGTTGCCGCGCTGGTCGTTGCCGTCGACCAGTGTACCAAGTGGTGGGCGCTGGAGGCGTTGGACGACCAGAGCATCCACTTGGTGTGGACGCTGCGGCTGCACTTGGTACACAACACCGGCGCCGCCTTCGGCTTGGGCCAAGGCCTCCAGACATTCATCGCGGCGGCCGCCCTCCTGTTCGTGGCGGTGATGGTTTGGGCGAGTTGGGAGGGTCGCCGCCTGTCGCTGCCGCCGGCGCTGTTGGGCATGGTGCTGGGCGGGGCGCTGGGCAACCTCGCCGACCGGGCGGCGCGATCCGGCGATGGATTCATGGGCGGTGCGGTGGTGGACTTCATCGACCTCCAGTGGTGGCCGGTGTTCAACGCGGCCGACTCCGCCATCGTGGTGGCCGGGATCACCCTCGTGTTGATCGCTCCCCGCCACCGCCAACCCCAAGCTGTCGAAAACGACGATGGGGCGGGCGGTGTTGATGAGCCCGGTGATGGCGATGGGGCGGGCGGTGTTGATGAGCCGAGCGAGCCAGATGGGGCCTGACGGGGTTGTCCCCGAAGCGCTGGCCGGCGAGCGCCTCGACCGGGTGGTGGCGCTGGGCTGGGAGTGCAGCCGATCCGAGGCCGCCCGCCTGATCGACGGCCAGAAGGTGGCGGTCAACGGCGTGCCTGCCACCGAGCGGTCCCGGCGGCTGGCGGCCGGCGACCGGATCACCCTGTCGGAGGCGCCGGCAGTGGGCACCACGGCACCGGGCCCCGATCCCTCGGTGGCGATTGATGTGATCTATGCCGATCAACAGGTGATCGTGGTACACAAGCCGGCCGACCTGGTGGTCCACCCCGGATCGGGTCATGGGGAGGGAACGATGGTACACGGCCTGCTGGCCCGATTTCCCGAAATCGCCGAGGTGGGCGCACCGGAGCGCCCCGGCATCGTCCATCGGCTCGACAAGGGCACCTCGGGGCTGCTCATGGTGGCTCGCACCTCGCTCAGCCATGAAGCGCTGATCGCGGCGCTGGGCCGGCGGGAGGTGCATCGGGGCTATGCCGCCCTGGTGGCGGGGATGCCGGCCGACGACCGGGGCGTGATCGACGCCCCCGTGGGCCGCTCTGCCCGGCATCCCGTCAAGATGGCGGTGACCGCCGACGGGCGCGAGGCCCGAACCCACTACCAGGTGATGACGCGCATGCCCGCCCGGCCCGAGCCGCCGGCCGCCGGAGCGGTTGGCTATGACTCGGCCCGTCTGGACCTGCGGCTGGAAACCGGCCGCACCCATCAGATCAGGGTGCATCTGGCTTCCATCGGCCGCCCGGTG